>JAYVHQ010000001.1:0-2067 GCA_043771035.1 Candidatus Kaiserbacteria bacterium
TCCAACGTGTGCTTGTATTCGCCAATTAACATATCTTAATAGTTTGAAGTTACGCTGGAAACCAACTGTTATCAGTGGAGTGATTCCAGTGGGTTTCCAACGTAACTCCGCTCTGTATACTCTGCCTTGCGGTTTAGTATACCACTATCTCCCACCACACCTACACTATACACCACTTTCCCCCACCATGTAGTACTTTTACACATAATAGTGGTGGATAAGTGTTTCTTTCGAGTCATTAGACAAAATACGAATATAACCACCACCTCTTTCACTAACTCCTCGCTTCAAAAAAGTCACTGCTGAGCCGCTCCAAAGGTAATGGTTATTCTTCTTTGAAGTTGAACGATAATATTTTTAAATATAAAAACAGCGAGACAAATGTCTCGCTTTTTTTAACGGTTCAAAATACTAAATAACTTACTTTGTTCTTATTGTTGAGGTGATTGTTGTATCACCACTTGCAACAATAGTTTGTGAGTTTGATACACCAATAAAATATACCGTCCAACTTGAACTACCGGAATCAGTCGATAATGTCATAGCTCTCATTGGTATACTATCAATTATTAAATTCTCTGTTTTTAAAATTTGAGAATCAAAATTTTCATCATACGCTTTAATGTATGTGTTTTGTGCAGCAGTTACATTTCCATTGTATATATGAATATCTACAACTTGAATATACCCACCTTGACTTGTGACTTGTGCAGAAGGAAGGAATCCAGTACTTGGAGCAAATTCTGAAGTAGACATTGTTTCCGGCTCGAATACTGTCGCATCATACATAAACGAGTATCCGTCAGAAGGGTGGGTGAATTTTTCTAAATTGGTAGTTGAAGCTTTTACAATTTCTTGCACAGCCACCTCAGCAACTGTTTGATCATCTGTGATTACTTCAGGTTGTACCATAACGACTTTTTCTACCTCTACCACTTTCTCAGGCGCAAACTGATACCCCACATACGCCCCAACAAACGGAAGGATAATAAACAACACTGCTGACAATATTTTAGATACTGAAGTGATTTGATTTACGGGATGCGGCTGCTTCACTACTTGCTCAGCGGATAACTTTGAGACTACGCCAGTATCGTTGTTTTGATTCATATAGTAAAAGTGCGACACGGCAAAATTATTCTAAGATAATTTTATTTAATATAATCTGAACAGCAGCATATATCGCTGGACGAGCTTTTTCGACAAAAATAAATTTGCGATGTTGTAGGTCCATCATGCGTGTCCCGTGCAGCAAAGCTACACCTTTTATTTCTTTTCCTAAAATTTCAACCTCAAACAAAAGGCCTTTCTTTTTTGAAGTTATTGGTATACATAAGACACTACCAGTCGCTTGGTGAAAAAGTGTATCACTTATCACTAAAGCTGGTCTATAACCTGATTGCTCGTGTCCAATTGTCGGATCAAAAGAAAATTTAATGATATCTCCACGACATAATTTACTAACTGCTTTATTTTTTACCATATTTCGTTCCCCTGGGGATCACCAAAAAATTCGTCAATCTTATCAACGGCTAACCTCTCTGGAGTAACGCCAGCCATAATCTCAGCTAGAGACATATCGGCCAAAGAAGGTTTTCTGGGAGAGATTTTAACTCCATCAGCTTCTTTAATGAGAACTACCTCACTACCTTCAATTAATTGATAAGTCTCCAAAGTTCCAATTGGCACTCGAATACCATAGCCATTACCCCACTTAGATATTTTTGTAACGGTAACTTGTGATTTCATATGTATTAAGTATATACGTTTGTATACACAAATGTCAATATTAATTACTTTGATTTTTCCTATTTTACTTTTTACGCCTCACAACAGCCTGGCTCGAGTGTATCTGTTGATTCATCCACTTCAACTTTAGGCTTCATCAGTGGGAATAGTTGCACTTCACGTAGTGGCTTCCCTGCCAAGAAGGCAAAGAGGCGTTCACCAAAGCCAAAGCCGCAGGTAGGTGGCATGCCGTGTTCGAGCATTTCAACGAATTCGAAATCGGCCATCATTGCTTCTTCGTCACCGGCGTCGAGAAGTTTCTTCTGCGCCTCAAATCGG
>JAYVHQ010000002.1:0-21092 GCA_043771035.1 Candidatus Kaiserbacteria bacterium
AATCCGTCAGGAAAAACCAAGCGTGCACCAAACCTACAAAACAAACGAATCTACGTAGCGGAACTCGACAAGACTATCAAAATCAAAGTCTCAACCAAAGGTATCCGCACAATTGCTAAAAACGGCGCATACAAGACCCTCAAAGCAGCAAACTTAATTTAATCCAAAATGTCTCCAATAAAAACAACTGGTGCCCAAGGGCACCAGTTGTTTTTATTGGAGCCAAACCTCCTTACCGTCACTGACAAACGTAATGTTCCCAACCTCTGCAGTACTAACCAGGTTAATATTTCTTGTCGTTACCGCTTCCACCACAGCCCAGTGCGGATGGCCGTAGCTATTATCTTTGCCGACTGACGCCACAGCGTACTGTGGTTTAACGGTATCGAGAAAAAGCTCGCTCGTGGAAGTTTTTGAACCATGATGTCCGAGCTTAAGTACTTCACTTGAAAGTGCATCGCCGTAGGTTTTAACGAGGTAATCCTCGATACTGCTCGGCGCGTCACCCGTCAACATAAAATCAATTTCACCGTAGGAGAGCTTAGCCACAATCGAAGCCGTATTACTTTCAAGCATCGCGGGGTTATTTGCTGGTGCAAAAATAGTCAGGGTTGTTGATGCTCCAAGCGTGTAGACTTGCCCGGCCCGAGCCATTGTGAGTGTCGCCCCCTCTTGGGCTAAGCCTTTTTGAAACGTGCTCGCGACCATTGTCTCGCCGGTGTTTTCGGTAGTGATTATCTGCCCTACCTTAAAACGTTTAAGAACATCAACCAGGCCACCAATGTGATCTTTGTCGGGATGAGTACCAAGCACAATATCAAGAGTGCGATCAAACCACGGCAGCTCAGTTGCTAGCCTCCGCAGCACCGTTCCGTCAGGCCCGCCATCAATCAGTAACTGCACACCATCAGGCGTTTCGATTAAAATTGCATCGCCTTGCCCAATATCTAAAAATGTCACCGTCAGAAACTGTGACTGGGCTGGAACCGAAACATAGGGCAAGAGCCAGCTGGTGAGGGCGCCAAAAAGGAGAGCTCCCAACATTCCAATCCTGATCAGAATTTTTTGCTCGTTCATTACCTGTAAGTATAACGTGAGTGATAGTAAGCTATCGTGGTATACTGAGGTATATTACAACATTATATGAAATACGAAGCCCTTACATTCAATATCCCAGAACTTAACGGTATCTCACAAGAAAGTATCGACCTCCACCTTGGACTGTATCTAGGGTATGTAAAACACGTAAATCTAATACACGATAAAATTGCAGCCTATAGTCACGACCTCGAAGCCAACACCTATGCAATTGCTGAAATGCAGCGCCGTCTGGGGTTTGAATTTGGTGGCATGCGCAACCATGAATACTACTTTGCGCAATTTGAAGGTGGAGCTAAGTCACTGACCGAAAGTACTTTGAAAGAAAAGTTGGTTGCCCAATTTAATAGTATGGAAGCTTGGCAAAACCGCTTTACCCAAATCGCTCTGACGCGTGGTGTCGGCTGGGCGATGTTGTATCACGACCCCCACACTGACCAATTGGTCATGACTTGGGTTGATGAGCAACATATAGGGCAACTAGCTGACCTCGATATTATTCTCGCCCTTGATATGTGGGAACACTCATATATGCGAGACTATGTACCGGCCGATAAGAAAAAATACATCGAAGCTTTTTTCCAGAACCTAAACTGGGAAGTAGTAGCTGGGCGTTTAGTTTAACGAAAGAAGATTGGTGGTAGGGGTGGAAGTTTAACCAAGGGAGCAGGCGAGCTAGGCTCGTCTGCTTTTTTGTTTGGTGTTGCCCTAATATCTATCTCCTCAACCACCGTCCAATCTGACATTTCAGGCAAAGCTATTTCTATTGCCTTGTCTCTGGTTGTCACCTTATACACAATATAACCAATTACTAAATACACAATCGGTACTATAAAAAAAGGAAAAGCTGTTACTATAAAAGCCGCAAATGGCAGTGCCGCAAACCAAGTGGCGATAACAATAATATATGTGAGTGTGATGTAGGCAAACACACCAATTACAGACGCCAATATGGGCGACAACAGTCCCACCACTCCCGTTATAAACGTCGCCAGCATAGCTACCGCCACCATCGGCAACACGAGCATATTAACTAAAATTGCCACGACCGAGAACTGACCAATTTGATAAAGTAACAGTGGCAAGATTGCAATCTGAGTGGCAACAGTGGCCAGGAAATATTCCTTCAATTTAAAATTTTTGGGGACTGCTGACATGAGGTTTTCAAATTGAGGCGCGACCGTAATTAATCCCAAGGTCGCTAGAAATGATAACTGGAAACCAACGTCATACACGAGTAGCAATGGATTTATGAGTAACATCACAAAACCGGCAAAAAATAGGGCGCGCATAATCGCGTAGCGCCGCCCGAGACCAAGTGCTATCAAAATAAGCATCGCCATAATACTCGCCCGCACCACTGTGGCCGAGAGTCCTACTAAAAGGGCAAATAATATGATACTGATAATCCCGACTATCACCCTTGGCCGCACAGGCAATATCAAGGCCAGCATATACATCACAAATAAAACAACCAGCATAATGTTGGCGCCCGACAACACTACAATATGAATAATCCCCGTCACCCGAAACGCATCCTCGAGCTCGTCACCAAGAGATGACTTGACTCCGAGCAAAAGCCCTGCCCCTAGTCCGACCTCTGGCTCGGGAATCGCAGCCTGAATACTACTGAGAAATTTTTTCTTAACGACTAATAGTTTTTCAATAACAACATTACCCTTTCCGCTTGACTGCACTTTAATGGTAGCAAAAGAAACTGTATAAAAAATATCCCGCACAGCGAGATAGCCCGGGTAGTTAAACGTTCTACCAAATTCTGTTTCGAACACTTCCGGTTCTTTTAGTTTTCCGGTAAAGGTAATCTCGTCACCATAGGACACCTCAGCATACCTGTCTGTGGAAACGAGCACAAGGTCTTGTCCAACCTCGACAGTCAGCCTAGTTGATTTGGCAGTCACCTCTGGCTCAGCTACCACCACTCCCGTGAGCTCAACTTTTGTATCTAATTTTTCTATTAATTGCGAAGGTGTAGCTAGAGTAGTAACCAGCTCTAACCGAGCCATACCCAAAGCAAAACTAGTTAGCAACACTATAGTAAAGAGAATGTGCCAGGCTCTATCAGCTGCTTTGTTTCTATACCACCACAATCCCAATACAAATGTAATGAACACCAACCAACAAATCACAATCCACCCAACAACAAAAAACGAGCGGAGAAAAATCCCGCTCGCAAACGCAAGTATACTCGAATAAAAAATCGCCCCCTGCATACACCAATTGTACCAGATATAAAAAACACCCGACCATACAAATGGCGGGCGGTGACCGCGGGTATCACCCGCGGTCGAAAGCTTCTTGCTACGTATTCACCACTTCAGCAACAGCAGGCGGGGATACATCAAACGGATTGATACGTATGTATTTGTCTTGCCCCATACCCGTAAGCATGCCGCCGAGGCCAACCCTGACTTTTACCGTTTTTCCATTGACAACGATTTCACCACAATCTGCATTGTTCAGCAGCTTTTTAGCTGCTTTAAGACGACCTTTTTGTGCACCGTGCTGTTGGTTGGTCAAAGCTCTCTCCCTATTTTTGCTACAGTTCTTTTATTACGGTCAGGCGTAGAGAGTATCAGATACTACCGCTTGCCGTCAAGCGCTTCATTCACCAGTTGTTGCACTTCTTTATTCTCTTCTGGCGTCACCAAGGTTAAAGCTAAATTCGGGAATGACTCCACTCGCATGTTGTGAATCTCAATAAACATCGGCACGAGTCCAGGTTCGTTAATCGTCGCCTGGGCGGCAAGCTGTCTCTTTACCGACTCATTTGAAAGTCGGAGTTCAAAATGCATATCGTGAGTCAGTTCACCGTAGAGTGTCTGTAGCGTCTGCAAACCCACCATCACAGCGTAGTACTCTGCAAAATTACCATTGGCGTTACCGATTGACTTACCTATTTCTGTAATTACCACCCCACCCCCGTCTACAACAAGCACCCCAATCGCTGCCGCCCCCGGATTCCCCCGCGCCTCCCCCCCTACATAACAAATAATAGTCTCCATAATATTTCTACTATACCACCAAATACCTAACTATACCTAAGCAAGTTTAATGTAGCGGTTAACCGCTACATTAGACCTCTTAATCATCTCAATGTTTTCCATCTATCTTTACCTAGACTTGGCATGCCCGCATTTAACAATGCCTCTAATATGTGCACAAAGGCCAACGTATCAAATTTTTTATCGTTATACCTTGCAACTAAAAAGTCGTATTTGCCTAGTTTATATTTTGATTTAATATCACGCACCGTTGACACACTCATTTGTAAAGTTTTTGGAATACTATAAATTGATTGACCTTCAATAAGTAACACAATAACCGCCAATCTTTTAATCAACATTATTTGTTCACTCTGAGTCAATAAATCTGAGAACAGATTCTCAAGTTCCGAGGGTATTTGATCAGAGAAAAATTTAGAGAACTGTTTTCTGAGTTTGCTCTCTGTTTTACTATCTAAAATATTTTTTGAAATATTAGTCATATGTAGCGGTTAACCGCTACATTATACCATTTATTTTTTGATAGTTTCAGTTAAAAAAGTTTAAGCGTCGCCCTAAGGCAACGCTTTGATTTTTTTATCTGTGCCCTCGCAGGAGATTGTTGGATCATTACTGGGCGAGTGTCTCAGAATGTTCCATTCTCCTGCGTAAGGACCCCCGACAGGTACTGACAACTTGCAATAAGGGCATTCCATTTTTTTAACACCCTCTTCAGCCAACCGCCGCTGCTGCATTGGTTTCATATTATTTATCCCGCTTCCTTTAAATGAACTGTCCAAATAAAATACAGTGTTTCTACAAAATGTCAATTATTCGTAGCCTCGTTTGTTTGCGGCCCATGAAAAATGAGGTTTCGATGTGGGCGAGTATTGTAACTGGTTGCCCAGCTACGGGTTCTTTGGTAAAAGTGGTAGGGGTGGCAAAAAAGGCAATGGCTTCGAGCGGGCCTTTGTCAGTAGTGAATAGTAATTTCAAATGCTCTTGGGCTTTTCCAAATACTGATACGTCACTTGGCACTACCCTCGTAAATGAGAAAAGTGGTTTTGCATTACCAGTGCCAAAAGGGGCTAGTTTGACGAGCGCTTGCCTCACCTCCCCAAATATATCAGCTAAACGTAAGTCGGCATCGACACTAAGCTCCCTAGCAACACTGGCATCAACACCCAAGCTCACGTGAGCGTTATTAAGTGACTCCGCTAAAGAAAAAATGTGGTTGTCGTGCACTGCGAACCCACCTGACATATGGTGCCCACCATGCTCTATAAAAGCAATCCTAGCTTCATCCATTAATTTCACTACACTTACCCCACCACCGGAACGACATGATCCTTTTATCACATCATTGCCGTCTTTACCCCAGAGAAAAACCGGGCGATTGTATTCTTCTGACAATTTATTGGCAGCCAGTCCTACTAGTGCTGGGCGCCACAAGGGATTGCCCATTACCAGTACTGCGGGTAGCTCCGTCATATGTTCCATTCGCTTATTAATTTCTTTAGTCATAACCGCAACGGTAGATTTACGTTGGGTATTAAGTTTTTCAAGCATCTCAACATGGGTACCAGCCTCACCTTCGTCAGTAGCGGTAAGCATCATGAATGCGTGTTCCGGGGCATCCATTCGCGAAGCCGCATTTATCCGCGGACCAATAGTAAAGCCGATGTCTTCTTCGGTGAGATATTCTTGCGCAATTTTGGCTTTACGAAGCAAGTGCTGAAGTCCAGGCCTGCGTGATTTACGTAGTACCTGTAGACCAAAATGGGCGAGTACACGATTCTCGCCCACGAGCGGTACCATATCAGCAATAGTCGCTACCCCAACCATATCGAGCCACCATTTCTCTAGGCCTACTGAAATATTGTACTGCCCTGTTTGAATCAGGGCTTGCACTAATTTAAATATCACCGCAGCTCCACATAAATCAGGGAATGGGTACGCGCCTAGCTTTGGATTTACAATTGCCAGTGCTGGCGGGAGTTCTGCTTCTGGTTCGTGATGGTCAGTAACAATTACCGCAATACCCAATTCATTTGCCCTGACAATCGCCTCAGTCGAACTAGTGCCGCAGTCAATGGTAATTATTATTTTTGCACCATTAGCCGCCATCTTTTCAACAGCCGAGACACTTAAACCAAAGCCTTCGTAATGACGATGAGGGATGTAGTTGGTAAATTCCGTAAACTTAATAGCTTTAAAAAAATCATGCAGCACCACTGCCCCCGGAATACCATCACAATCGTAATCACTAAAAATAACAACGGCTTCGTGTTCAATAATCGCTTTATGAATACGGGTCGTAGCTTTTACGATGTCGTGAAGCAACAGTGGGCTGTGAAGCTGGGTTTCATAATCAGGGTTGAGGAAGACTTCAGCCGCAGGCTTATCGACCAAACCACGACTAAAGAGTAACTGCTGGAGCGGGAGGCTGTAGCTTGCAAGGGCTTGTCTAGCTTCTTTGGTGATGGACGGCGCTTTGGAAAAGAGAGGAGTTGCCATACGGAAGTAATTTGTATGGTACCATATTTGCATGACAACCGTCCCAGAAACCTCAATTTTCACCAAAATCATCCAAGGCGAAATTTCAGGATTCATTCCATATCAAACTGACACAATCACTGTACTTATTGCCTTAGAAGGTCATATTCTGATTGTGCCCAAACAGCAGTACAAAGATATATTTGAATTACCCGATGAAATAGCTGCTGAAATTATGCAAACAGCTGTTAAGGTTTCTAAAGCACTTAAGACAACCACTAATTGTGAGGGTGTAAATTTAATCCAATCAAACGGTGCTGTTGCTGGCCAAGAAGTGTTTCATTTCCACCTTCATATTAAACCTAGATTTAAAGATGATGGGGTCATTTTCAAATGGGATACAAGTACTGTGTCTGAGGCGACCCGCCAAGAACTATCTAATGCTATCAAAAATCAGCTGATTAAATAAGCGCATAGGGACTTTCAGAAACGAACGCAATTCGAGGCGTGCAAGGAAGTGAATACGAGCCGTACTTTTTGTACGGTGAGTGTTCACTTACCGCGGCACAACAAAGAAGTGTGTCGTTTGTGGAAGTTCTACCCTAAAGCCTCAAGGGCTGGAGTAGTCCCATGCTCTAATAGTGTCAGCATCGCCCCGCCTCCAATTGAGACAAAACCAAATTGGTTGTTTAAATCTAGATCTTCAATGGCAGCCACCGTGTCACCGCCACCAATAATACTGAAGCCTGGGGCAGCGGCGATTAATTTAGCTACCTCGTGAGTACCCCCGGCCACACCTGATTCATAAAGTCCCAAAGGTCCATTCCATAAAATGGTGGCAGCATCTTTGATGTACGGTGCCAGCGCAGCAATTGTCATTGGTCCCATGTCGGTAATTTTCTCGTCAGATTGTACTTCCATAACACTGCAAGTGCGCAACCCGCGCTCACTTTGTACCACCACATCAACCGCGTGAATCAATTTGGCGTTTGATAAAAAATCTGCGCCTTTAAGAGAGATCTCAGACACCAGCGATTGTCCCACTTCACGACCCTCAGCTTTTAAAATATCATTAAGCAGAGCGCCAGTGACAAAAACATGATCATACAAATCTAAATATTTTTCCACGAGTGGCATTTTGGTTTCAAACTTAGCACCACCCAAGATTAAGAGTGACGGCGAAACTGGTTCCATAGCTTTGCTGAGCTCTGTCACTTCTTCAGCAAGTGTCTGTCCGGCATAGGCTGGCAAGAGTGTCGGCAAGGTCACCATCGAGGCATGGTCGCGGTGAATATTATCAAACGCATCATTGACGTAGATATCGGCTTGGTTGGCAAGTAACTGGGCAAAATTTGTATCATTATCACTTTCGCCGGCAAACTGCCTTAAATTTTCTGCCAGAATAATGTCGCCGTTTTGCATTGCCTCTCGAGCGACTATAAATTCGTCAGTGCCAATCACACCCCCCCACTGCATAGGGATAAATTCCTGAAATGCCGCTAGAACTGGCTTTAAAGTATCTGTTTCATCACGCCCAATATGAGCTATCACAATCACTTTTGCGCCAGCATCACTCAGATACTGCAGGGTTGGAATAGCTCGTTTAAGACGGTAGCTATTTTGCACTACACCATCTTTAAGCGGCACATTACACGACGAGCGAACAATCACGTACGTTCCAACCACATCCGGACATTCAGAAATTTTTTTCATTTTATTATTTAATTGACGCTACTATTTTCGCAAAATCAGCTGGTTTTAAACTGGCTCCCCCGACTAAAAATCCACTGACGCCACCCTTGATATATAAATCGGCTGCATTATCAGCGTTAACTGAGCCACCATAAACTACACGTACCTGCTTGGCAACATTCCTATCAAAATGTTTTGTGAGAATTTTTCTGATAAACATCTGCATCTCCTCGACGTCAGAGGCGGTTGCAGTTGCCCCAGTGCCAATCGCCCAAATTGGTTCATACGCAATAATGACGTCTTTGAGACGTGATTTAGGTAAGCCAGCTAAAGCCACTTTAATTTGTTTTTCAATCAGAGTGTAGAAGTTGCCTTGCGTATCACGGGCTTCCTCACCAACACAAATAACGGGACACAATTTAGCTGTAATAATAGCTAACACTTTTTTTGCTACGAGCTCATCAGTCTCACCTTGCTTACGTCTTTCTGAGTGGCCGATAATAACATACGTGCAGCCAGCATCACGTAGCTGCGTAGCTGAGTGCTCGCCAGTATACGCCCCTTTTACATCATAGTGGCAATTCTGTGCACCGATATGGAGAGAGCTTTTACCTGCCACTTTTTTTACTTCAGTAATATACAGCTGCGGAGCGGCCACGACAACGCTGACCTTTGGATATTTTTTAACAATCGCTACAGTCGCTTTAGCAATGATTTTGGCTTCAGTTAGTGTTGTTGGATTCATCTTCCAATTAGCAATGACAATCGGATTATTTGTGTGAGACATACGGCTAAATTGTAGCATACGAAAAAGGCGCCCGCGTAAATCCTCACGAGCGCCTTTTTCTAGTTTACATCCTGCCAATCAGAGAACGTATAATCGTCTGACGTATTTGGTATCAGGGGTGGCGGACTAGCTACTAAATTCTTATCGTACGTAGTAAACCGATTATTAAAACCTGAGATATAAGTTCCGCTCCCATTAATCCATTTGGTACCCACTCGACCATTAGAAACAATAGTCCCTGTCAGGGTCAGTGAGTTACGTAAAATATACTGTTCCCAAGCATTAGGCATAGAGGTGTCATAGTGATTACGACCAAATTTACCAGTCTGAGCTAAGAATATACCGTACAGCGTCATATCATCAGGCACCTCCAGTCCAATTAAAATATCGTACTCGGCGATGGCGAGGAGTCCAGAAGTAGCATTGCTGTACGTAATGTTATTATTAAGAATAATTGACGGGTTAATAGTGTTACTGGTGAGATCCGCCACCGCGATAGTTGCTTTGCCATTGACTACGCCCTCGAGCCATACCTGGTCTTCAACATAAATTACCGGACATAATGGATTTAGAGTATATGTTCCGACTAATGTTGTTCCGTTCAAAATATTCATTTGCTGACCCCACGCATAACCGTTTGGTTCATTTACCTTACCGTTTACGCGACGCACTTCGTAGGTTCCATTACTATTAAAAATAATGTGATAACCTTCCCTGCCTGATGGTCCGATATAGCGACCACCATTATTCTGGGCTTTGTTTTTAATATCTGTCAGATCAACGGATACACCAGCAAAATTAATTGGCGCTGCAGGAAAATCAAATAGTGCCGTGGTGGGATTTGCAGTTGTAGTAAAAACACCATTATGGGTTGTAGTTGGCACGCAACCAAAACTAGGTGTACAACTCCAATTTAACTGACCACTCGTCACTACTGAGTTATTACGCCCATCAAACCTAATACCGCCATTTGAATGGTAGGGCCCAGTAATTTGGGCGTCTGCACCTACCCACACATTTGCATTAAGAATGTAGGAGAAATCAGCAATAGTTGGACGAGCATAACGAGCACTTAATCTTTTTTTAACATTGGGTTCCTTGTAGGTATTTCCAACCGAATTCACTTTTATTGAAGCAATATCTCCGCAATACGTTGTACTGGCAATAGTCAATCCATATTCACCAATAGCCCCCCCTTCCGGATCAGAATAAACTCCGATGTATGGTCCAGGCAATCCAGTACCATTAGTAATATCGCTGGGATAATGGGCCAGAAACCACTTATAGTAGTTGAGGCCAGCTTCTGCAATTTGTCCAGCTGTTTCAAGCTCAACTCTTTGCGAGATAAGCTTACTCTGCGTTACAATAAAAACGGTAAAAGAACTAATGATGACAAAAAAGACCGAGCCAAAAACCAAAACAAGCACAAGCAAGTAACCGCTACTTTTTTTATTATTTTTATTGTTTGAGTTAGTCATATTTATAAGTTAGTTTTAAGATTACGTGGCGCTGCACTACCCTGCAGCATAAACTCTCCTGGCGACCTGATAGGGTCTATATTAACAATGATATTCATCGTAATGTATGTGATATCTGAAATCATTGCTTGCGGTGAAGCAACAAGTGCCCCAGCGCTATTATAGTACTTAAAAATTACCACATTTTGTTTACCATTTTGTACATACTCCGACATAATCTCAGTACCACTGGGTGTAGTCGTACTATAAGTTGAAGTACTGGTTGGATTATAGGTGTACTTCCGGAGAGTGGTACTGGTGCCTAAACTGTACTCAACATATTCAACACTATTATCTTTATCGATATCACTATAAAAACCTATAGTGCTCGTACCAACTTTTACTAAAGCAAAACCACCATTAGCACCCGCTGTCATTTCACGAGCATCCCGTACCCAAGTACCCAGTCCTCTACGAGCAACTTCAATTTCATTAGATTGCTCAAAGGTATAGCCGTAATTTTTATAGAGCTGAGCCACAGTAGAAGTTATCACGAGTAATAGTACCGTATTAAGGACAACTACAACCAAGGCTTCAATGAGAGTAAAACCTTGTTTCTTTGAACTATGATTGGAGTGAGAAACCGGATACATAAGATTATAGTGATATATATTTAACTTTATCACCACTCACATCAATATTACTTAGGTTTTGCGTCGTATAACCCGCAGCCGATACGTCCAGAGTATAATCAGTTGATGAGGCAAGGCCGCTGAAAAATACCTGACCGCAACTACTCGTTGTTTTAATAGCAGAAAAGGGACCATCTTGCAAAACAACCTGGCCCCCTATGACTGGTGTCCCGCCAGCAGATGCCACTACCACTCGCAGACTGTTTACGCTATCTGTTGTAAATAATAATTCGATACTTGTACTAGCGCCCGGACTAACAGTCAATCCAGCTGGTGAGCACACCATGGACGTGTCGTAACCAGAAGTAGTCAGAGAGTAATTATCCGCCTCAATATTAGACAGGTTGATTAACCCCTGAATATTAGTAGTTGTACTTATAACGGTCTTATAAACAACAGAAGCGTCAGCTAGTGTTCCGATATTTTTTATCCCAGTCAAAACAAGACTTCGATTAGCAAATGGCGTAGCTGATTCTATGTACCCCAACACTATCCTGTTCACTCGCGGTGTTTCATTACTATTTGTTGAGGAAAGCGTCACTCCTAAAGTAACCCCAGGATACGCAAACTCATCAAGCGCACTTAAATCAAAACCACCAACCGTAAAACCAGCACTATTCCCCGCCAGAGCACTATCTGGAATTAACGTATAAGCACTACTGCTGCCGGTGTAAAGACGCACTAGAATATTAGTATTTACACTCTTAATGCCCTCAACTAACAAATAATCCCAACCAGCAATAGGTACTGGCAAGCCTTCATTTAAATACGCTGCGCCATTTAAATTATACGACCCCGGAGTGCCGCTTAAAACCAAATCTCCGCTCGACACAGAGGCATTAGTTGAGGTAGCAATACCAGTTGTGTCGCTAAAAATTTCTGTAAATTGATTTGGTACTTTTGTTAACAGGGCAGTAACGGTTAGGCTGCTTAATTGGTCAATAAAGAAATTCATAGTTGAAATACTTGCTTCGACCACCCCAATAGGTTGAGTTGTCGGATTTGGCAATGAGGTTGTCGCTCGGTAGGTCTGATCGATAGAATAGCCAGGAGCTGTTGCTACAATTTCATAATTACCTCCGGCTGGCGCGCCGCCAAATAAAGCCACACCCGTGGCGTCACTACTACGAGTAACATCAATTGTTGGCACGAGGGTCGTATTAAACAAGCGAACTAATGCTCCAGGTAGAGGAATATTGTTACTATCAAATACATTTACCCGCACCGTACCACCACCCACATCAGTTTCAATTGAGCGGGGGATAATATTAGTTACTAAAAATACTTCTTTTGTTACTCCACGAAGCGTCCACTCCAGCGTCACTTTGGCTTGTTTATAATCAGTTGTAATGCCATTACTGTCAGCCCCCCCAATACCATCAGCGTCATCATCAATGTACTCAACGAGCACGCGCTTAGTAAACGCAATACCATTAAGGGACGTCGTACTAACCTGTGGAATGAGCCCAGAAGGAATACCCGACACTGTCCCAACAGCGTTGTATGAGAGCGATCTGATGTATTCCATACCATCATTCGCTAGAGTTAAGGCTGTCAGTTTTGCGCGACTATGAGAAATCAGTTCAAGTGAATAGCGAAAGCTTACTAGTAGCCCACCAAACACCACGAGCATAATGGCAGATACAATCAAAATCTCTACTAATGAAAAACCTCTATTTTGTTGTAACTTATTTAATACCATCGCCAATTGAATAAATCGGAGCAATCAAGGCCAGCGCAAAGAAACCAACTCCGCCGCCAATCACGACCATAAGTAAGGGTTCGATTATAGTCGAGAGGTCCTTGGTCTTGCGTTCAACTTCAGTTTCGTAAAATATCGCTAACTCACCAAGCATACCAGCAATTTGCCCCGTTTCTTCCCCGACCAAAATCATCTCACCCACCAGAATCGGGTACAAGTCTGTTCGCTCTACAAACGACTCTGATAAAGGCGTCCCTTTCTCTACTCGATTGCGCGCACTACGGATAACTTGTTTATAGAAATAGTTTTGTACCACTTCTTCAGTAATCTCAAGCGCCTGCATCACATCCACTCCTGAATTAAGTAAAGACGACAGTGTCCTCGCGGTGCGGGCAGAGTTTGTTTCTTTGGCTAAAGTACCGATAACGGGTAGCTTCGGTATGAGCCAGGAAGTGGCAATTTTTCCATATTTTGTTTTCAGAGCGTAGATTAACAAAAATACAAAACCGATCATACCACCGACAGCGAGCAGCGTGTACTTAACAAAAAAATCACTGGTGGAAATCAGAAACTGGGTGGTGGCTGGTAGATCAGTCCCCATGTCTTTGAATACACCCGTAATTTGCGGCATAACAAATATCATCATCAGCACCCCAATAATGACCATCGCAATCAGTACAATCGACGGGTACATCATCGCCCCTTTAATTTTCTTTTTTAAGTTTGAAGCACGTTCCATCTGAATAGCTAGAGTTTGTAGTGATTGTGCTAAATTTCCACTCTCTTCTCCCGCTCTAATCATAGCGACATACAAATCACTAAACACTTCCGGAAAATTCTGAATTGCCTCATTAAATTGACCCCCTTTGTTAATTTTATCAACCACTTGCTTAACCACCCCTTTTAATTTAGCGTTTGTTGTCTGCCGTTCAATTACCGAGAGTGCCCGCGTTATAGTCAAACCAGCCGTCAACATTGAACCAAGATTCCGAGTAGTCATCACGAGCTCATCTTGTTTTACTTTTCCGAGCTTATAGTTAATCGCCTCAAGGTTAATTAAATTTTTAAAGGAAAAGCCACTTGATTCTTCGATACTCTCTACCGTATGTCCATTACTACGAGCAATATCGTACACGGCATACCGATCTTCGGCAGTAACTTTTTCAGTTACTTTTTTTCCCTCAGTGTCAGCCCCGATATAGGTAAATTTTGCCATATAGTTTATTCACTGATGACGCGCAATACTTCTTCAATACTAGTCATGCCCCTCGCGGCTTTATAGATACCATCTTCCATCATCGTAAGCATGCCTTCTTTCCTCGCCTGCACTTCTAATTCATCACCCGTTTTATGAGCCATCACCATATCTTTGATAGTCGGCGACATTTCTAGAACTTCATGAATACCCATTCGCCCCACATAGCCGTCTTCTGTTTGACCTTTTTCTTTAGGGTGGAAAAAGGTGATATCGTTCCAGGTAGCATCGTCTTTAATTATTTTCTCTTCTTTCAAAGTAGCCAGTACAAAATCCATATTGACATGATTGGCCAGTTCTTCACGTTCTGCTTTAGATAGTATGTAGCCGATTTTGTCATCAGCTAACTTACGCACTAACCGCTGCCCGATCGCTACCCTTAATGTTGAAACCAAGAGAAAGGATTCGATGCCCATATCAATCAAACGAGCAATGGTGCCGGCTGATGAATTCGTGTGCACCGTTGCCAATACCAAGTGCCCAGTTAAGGCCGCGTTAATAGCCAAACTAGCCGTTTCTTGGTCGCGGATTTCTCCGACCATGATAATATCTGGATCCTGACGCATTAGTGACCGCAAGCCAGCGGCAAACGTAAACCCAATATCTGGTTTTACCTGGGTTTGATTTACCCGTGCCATCTGGTATTCAATTGGATCTTCGACGGTGGAAATATTTACTTCAGGCGTATTGAGCAAATCAAGAACAGTATAGAGGGTCGTTGATTTACCTGAACCCGTAGGACCAGTCACGAGAATAATTCCCGTAGTTGCCCTCGTCGCTTTGTGAATACGTTCCAGTGTTGAACCATGAAAACCAATTCCTTCCAGGGAAAAGCCCGTCCTGTTCTCCCGCAAGAGACGCATCACGACCTTTTCTCCGTAATACACTGGCAACATCGAAACGCGAAAGGCAACTTTTTGACCATCCATTTCCATTTTGAAACGTCCGTCTTGCGGGAGGCGTTTTTGGTCGAGCTTAAGGTTTGATAGCACCTTCAAACGAGCGACGATAGTACCCGCTGCAATTTTAGGCAACTTCATAGCGTCATTTAAGATACCGTCAATCCGATAACGAACAAGCACCTCTTCTTCCATTGGTTCAATATGAATATCTGACGCCCCCTGAATAATAGCGTGACGAAGTAATGTATCGACAATTCGCACTACCGGCAAATCTTCGGCCATCTTCTTCAGGTCAGCCTCAGACGCTTCTTCACCATTTTCTTCGGCAACCATCTTAAGTGCCGAGGCGTCTTTCATAATCAGATCACCAAACTCATCTTTGAGATTTTTTTGGTACTGACGCAGGGCACCACGCATTGATTCAGTATCAGTCAAACGAGCCAAGATTTTTAAGCCCACTTTTTTCTTAATAAAATCTATCGCTGGCAGATCGGCAGTGTCGAGCATCGCCACTTCAAGCGTATACTCGTTTTTCTTAAAGGCAATAATATTGTGCGTTCGGGCTACCGGTTCAGGTATGAGTGACAGAATTTCAAATTCAATTTTTAAATCTTTGAGCGACACAAACGGTATACCGAGCACATATGACTCCACTCTTCGCATATCATCTTCAGTGAGGTACCCGCCAGCAATTAAGGCTTCTGCGAGCGTACGTTTTTCATCTGCTGCCACTTTTTCGGCACTCGCAATATCCACCTTAGTCACAAGGTTGGAATCAAGGATGAATTTTTTTAATTGATCATCAGCGATACGCATAGCACTCCAAAAAAGTTAACGAACAAAAGAACTTGTTGTGCCTCTATTATACACGCCACGCATCGTTTCAAACATTTCATGTATACAGTTTCTGTAAGCTTTCAAAAATATTCTCCTCCAATTAACATTGTTCATTTTTTTGACAAAAGGCCTGATTATCGCTATAGTACTAGGGACTTACACGCGGGCTTACAGCCCGCGTTTCTTGTCACTAATTACAACAATTACAACTAAGAGGAATACCTCACCATGCATATAATATGTTCGATTTAAAAGTTATTCATGCGGTATTGACGGAGATGGAGGAAGAGCGCGGTATACCCCGGGCCAAGATGATTGATGCGATTGAGCAGTCACTAGCTACTGCCTATAAAAAAGAATTTGGAAAACGCGGGCAAATTATTAACGCTCAGTTTGATTTTGCGACGGGTGATACTAATTTCCACCAAGTGAAAATTGTCGTGGACGAAAGTATGCTTAAAGCACCACTGCTCGATGATGAAGTTGATGTCGAGGAAGAAGAAGGTGTCTTACCTGATGCCGAAGGACTAAAGAAAGTCCGGTTTGATGAAGAAAAGCACATTATGTTAGGAGTGGCCCAGATGATCAAAAAAGGAGCCGAGTTAGGTGAACAGCTTATCTTCCCCCTTGAACCAAAAGATGATTTTGGTCGGATTGCTGCCCAAACTGCTAAACAAGTGATTGTGCAGAAAATCCGGGAAGCAGAAAAAGAATCAGCTATGGCTGAGTTTGGACAAAAAGCGGGCGATATCGTCATCGGACATGTCCAACGCTTTGAACGCGGCAACCTCTACGTTGATCTTGGTCGCGTCACTGCTATTATGCCGTACGATGAGCAGATTCCAGGCGAGAGGTATAAACCGGGCGAAAGAATCCGCGCAATTTTGCTCGCAGTCGAAGAAACGCCTCGTGGTATTTTCCTCAAACTATCCCGGGCGCATGGTGATTTCCTCGCTGGTCTATTCGCGATTGAGGCACCAGAGCTCCAAACTGGTGCGGTTGAAGTAAAATCAGTTGCTCGTGAAGCGGGGGCTCGTTCTAAAATTGCGGTCCATGCCACTGATTCACACATTGATCCAGTTGGTTCAATGGTCGGACAACGTGGCGTCAGGGTATCTACCGTAATGTCTGAGCTTGGTGGTGAAAAAATTGACATCATCGAATGGTCAGCGACCCCCGCTGAATTTATCGAGGATGCGCTCTCGCCCGCTCAGGTACTGTCAGTTAAAATCGTGTCTGAACCAAATGCTGAATTAAACGAACGAGGTCACGCGGTAGCTGAAGTTGCTTCAGATCAACAGTCACTCGCTATCGGTCGCGGTGGACAGAACGTTCGTCTGGCTGCCAAGCTCACTGGTTGGAAAATTGACATTGTGTCAGCCCAAACTGGTGAAGCGCTCGCCGAAGCAACTGCCAAGGGTGACACCGTCATTGATGCTCCGGTAGATTCAGCAGTGGGAACTGAGATTGACGACCTGGAAGACGAATCCGGCACAACGGTAGAACCTATCGGAGTAGAAGACGACGCGCCAACCTCTGACCGCGACGCCGTTAACCCAGACGATGAAGAAATGGACGAAATTGATACACCAGAAGAAGCAGAAGCACTAATGGTAAAAGAAGAAGCTGCTGAATCCGTAGATGAAGAAAAAGCTGAGGAAACAAAATAATCACCTCACTCAGCATTATAAAGACTCGCAAGCTACGCTTGCGAGTCTTTATAATTTTATAGTTTATTTTGAAAATAAAAAGTATCTCCCTGTCTCAGTAACCCTAAATAAGACTGGTGACTAGATTCTGATACTTCAGGATTATTAAGTTTCCGCACTATCCGCTTTCTCGTTACTGTCCGTAAAACGCTATGATGTGGGCATATAACCAAAATACAAGCAATTTAAACCCTATTTTTCCAACATTCAATCACACAATCCCCTATTCGTGCCAAAACAGTGCCTTATTCGTGCCAATTTGGCATGAATAATGGTATACTTTGGCATGAACAATTAATATCATGTTTATAATCACCCCCAGAAAATTACAAATTGTTGACCAGCTTAAGCTAAAGTCCAGCCTTAGTTTTTCTGATTTATTTACTATTTTAGGTAGTAGTACCAGTGAAAGAACCCTGAAACGCGATCTGGCTGATTTGGTAGAGACCGGGATTCTTTACACCCAAGGTGGTGGACGGTCATTAGTTTACACACTCCACACCAGCGGACGTTTATTTGTTCCTGTGCCCGCCGCGATTTATGGAGCACAAGAACCAGACCGGCGAGCTGGGGCACTCTCATCGTACCAATTTGATGTATGGGACAGTTGGCCTAAAAATCTTTTTTCTAACAATGAATTGTCTAGTTTGCAGTTTAATACCGAATCGTATCAAACTCGCGTCGCTACTCAATCCCCAGATATTCGTCGTCGTGAATTGGAACGTTTTATCATCGAGCTCTCTTGGAAGTCGTCAAAAATTGAAGGCAACACCTACACCCTACTCGATACAGAATTACTTTTGCGCGAAGGTATTCCCTCTAAAACCAATACACCCGAGGAAACCACGATGATTTTGAACCACAAAATTGCTTTTGATTTTATTTTAGAGCAAACCCCGAATCAAACTACCCTCACACGTAGTTTTGTTGAGAAGGTACATGAATTACTTATGACCGGATTACTAAACGATATCGGATTACGCAAAAGTGCCGTTGGTATTACCGGCTCGACCTACAGACCGCTCGATAATCAATTTCAAATTGGTGAGGAATTGGAATCCTGTATTAAAATAATAAACGGTTGTGTTGGTGGTTTTGACAAGGCACTAACTGCTTTGGTTGGAATTAGTTATGTACAGCCATTTGTTGATGGCAACAAACGAACCGCCCGGTTGATTGCCAACGCTCTACTTTTAGCAAACAACCTAGCACCACTATCGTATCGCAATGTCGATGAGGTACTCTATCGCGCCTCTTTGTTAGCTTTTTATGAACAACTGTCGGTTCTACCAATGAAAAAAATATTTATCGAACAATACGTATTCGCAAGCGAACATTATTCGTAAAATGAGCATCACTTGCACCAACCTTACGACTGTTCTACACTACAACTCTTAGTAATCTAACTATATTCTATGGTAAAAGTTTTTGGACATATCTCACCTGATACTGACGCTACTACCGCGGCGATTGTCTACGCGTGGTATTTAAATGAGCACACTGGACATGATGCCACTCCTTATGTATTGGGCGAACTTAACAATGAAACTAGCTTTGTATTGAATCGGTTTGGCTTTGCGGTACCAGAACTATTACCGGAACTTATTGCTGGAGAATCGGTTGTAGTCGTTGACACCAACAACCCTCAAGAGTTGCCGAACAACATTAACGACATGAATCTCATTGCCTTGATTGACCACCACAAACTAGTCGGTGGACTCACTACACAAGCACCAACCGAAATCACCATCAAACCCCTGGCCTGTACTGCGACCATCATGTACGATCATTTTGTTTCTAATGGTATTTCGACTCCAGAAAACATTGCTAGTTTAATGCTGTCAGCAATTCTATCTGATACACTCGGATTCCGTTCACCCACTACTACCCCACATGATAAAGACGTCGCCGAGAAGCTCGCTACCACGTTGAACGTAGATATTACCTCATATGCCGATGAGATGTTCGCTGCCAAATCAGATATTTCGAGCTTTAGTGATAGCGGACTCATCAAGCTCGATAGTAAAAAATATGAAGTGGGCGATAAGAACTTTCGTATTTCCGTTATTGAAACCACCAATACTGACATGGTATTAGCCCGAAAAGAGGGTATTGTGGACGCCATTATAAAATGTGTGGCTGAGGAAACTGATATCGATGATGTTCTGTTCTTTATAGTTGATATTCTCAAGGAACAAGCCACGGTACTCACCTACAACGACCTAACAAAACAAGTAATTGCCAGTTCCTTTGCAGTTACTGTCGAAAGTGACCTTGAGGTATTGCCCGGTATTCTCTCGCGCAAGAAACAAATCTTACCGGCCTTAAAGCTCTAATTGTATCTTTGCTCTCTTTATTGTGTATAGCCCTCCTTGGTCTAGGACGTAGGAGGGCTATACTGTATAAGATATGAATCGATACATTTTTCCCGCAATCATAGTCTGTGCTACTTTAGCTATGGCTACCTTGGTGTCAGCTCAAGCCACTACCTCGAGCACAACTATTGCAGCGGAAACCACAGTAGTACCTACTAAACGTCCATTTGTCGCTGAGCCAACCCTACAAAAAGTTGCCCAAGCTAGACTCACCAATCTCGCCGCCAATATGAGCAACCGGATGGACGCCACAGTCAAACGTTTGCAAAATGTGACAGACCGTCTAACCTCACGTCTGAACAAAATGACAGAGGAAGGAAAAAACGTCGACCTGGCCCGCGCAGAACTCGCAAACACCCAAACTAAATTGGACGAAGCTAAACGTAATCTAATTACTATCGATACCGAAGTAAATGCTTTTATCGGTTCAGCCACTCCACGTGAGAACTGGCAAAATTTAAAAAATACCTACGTTGTCACCCGTACCGCTCTCATACTGGCGCACCAAAGTATTCTAACTACCATCACATTAGCCACCTCAGCTGGTGAAACCATCAAGCCGACTGCCGCTTCGACCACTGCCGCTACCACTAATAATTAATCCATGGAAAAAAGACCCCCTGTAATTGAACCCGATTTTGAAGGCGAAGTCATGCACCTGCCAACAGTGCACACCAGTGTATCTACTGAAGAGGTTGCCCGACCGCGTTTACTCACCGCGCCGATTATTGTCTTACTTTTTTTAATTTTAGTTGCCATCCTCGCTGGTTTTTATTACTGGTACACGATTGTGATGAGTGAACAGGTAGTACCCCAAACTACCGAGAGACCCACAAATGAACAGAACAACGAACCCGAGAGCACTACGGCCGAAGCCCGCACCGGACTCATGGATGTGGTGAGTACGTCAGATGAACTAGAGGCCATCAAAGCCGACGCTAACAGCACTAACCTCGACGATCTCGTGAGCGAAACTACCGCAATCGAAGCTGAGCTTGAAGCCGCCACTACCGGCCGATAATTTATATCACTAACCGGTAAAAAGGGTCCGCAAGCTCAGCTTGCGGACCCTTTTTTACCGCAAACCC
>JAYVHQ010000003.1:0-2739 GCA_043771035.1 Candidatus Kaiserbacteria bacterium
TATCTGGGTACTATCGACAGCCGCCTTTATTATGATTATGGGTAACGACTACTTTTCGCCCATTTCTTTTTCTTTCTTGCGAAACAGGATAAAAAAATATAAGACTTCGGCTTTAGCAATTCTTCGTATCGGAACCGGAGCCACCTTCGTGATTTTAGGATTGTCGGAAAAGATTTTAGCTCCTGAGTATGGTCTTTATTTCCTGAGTCAGCATCACTGGAACTTTATGCCGACGTTTGGTTTTAATTATTCGGATTATCTATTCACGCTATCGGCTGGTTCGGTGGAGATACTCATTGGTTTAATCTTTATCCTCGGGGTGGTAACTCGCCTCAATGCCATGATTGCCCTAGTTGTCTTTACTGTCCCACTTTTTATTCTCGGACCTATCGAATTAGCTGGTCACTTGCCACACTTCGCTGCAATGTTTTTATTACTCTTCTTTGGCAATGATGGTCATTTTTCGCGGGTTAGTCAACGCCACAGCAAGAAGGTTTCTCCGAAAAACTGACCTTTGGAGTAAATCAGTTTGATGAGCTGATGCCAATATTATTTTTGTAATGATAAGCATCAAGACAATATTTCATCTATAGACATGTATATGAAGTAATAAAGCAAATATGTACCACCGACACATAGAGAGTAAAATTATTGAATAGTTTATTAAACTGTGAAATTGGACTGAGCATAGTGATTTATGTACTGTGATGCTTGGGAAAAAATCAAAGCATTGTCTTAGACAGCCAGTACGAGAATCAGACGGTGTATCGCTAACGTGCTATTCAGGCAGTAGCTTCGGGTGATGTGTAACGTACAGGAGACATGTGTACATTTAGCTAGTTTTAGGTACTATGGACAGATATATGAAATATTTACGTATCACCGAGCCATACATGTGGGCTTTTTTAATTATCGGGGCCTTGGCAGGAGCGGCGATGATAGGCTGGCAGGTACAGACAGACTGGAATAATTTACCAGCTGCCGAACAGCGAGCTGTTTTGGAGAGTAGTGAGGCTGAGGCTTTAGCTACTACGTTTGTTCGGGAGCATTTTTCACTGGAGACAGACCCTTACCAGGTAGTATCTATACTTACGACTACCGCCTTGCCCGACACTTTTTTAGCTAAGTCATATCTGTCTGAGTCCGAACAAACTGCCTATAGAGACAGTTACCTCAGTGCTATCTCAGTCTATTTTGTTCGCTTTTTTAAAGCTGAAGAGATTGAAGAATATATAGTTACTATTGATGCCTATAGAGGCGATATTGTAGATTTTACGCAGATCTTACCCGAGGATGCACCGATTGAAACGGTAGCCGAGGCTGAAGCTGTAGAAGCTGCTCGTCTATATGTTGCTCGCGTTGTGGAAACACCAGCCGAAAATTTAACCGTTCATACAAAAAAAGAAGAAACATTCCCTGGGGGTACAGAGCGACATATTGTATTTTCATGGAAAGGCAGTGAAGTGGATTCAGAGTATGGAAAGGGGTTTGTAACGTTTGAAACGGTCGTGCGCGGCACAGCGGTTACATCTTTTATACCTTCATTTGAATATCCAGAAGCCTATGAACGAGCCCTTGATAAATCAAGTAGTATTGGAGCACTAGTCGGCTTCGGCTCGCTGTTAGCTTGGTTTCTCATTATTATTGCTGCATTGGTCTTTATGATCAGGTCCTTTTCAGCGCATACAGCCGTATGGAAGTTGTCTTTGGGGGTAACAATTGTATTAGGCGCCCTGTCTATTTTAGATTTTGCTAATCAATACCCTGAAACCCTCGCTTGGTACTCCACTATTGATTCTATGATGGTGTATTGGATTTTTGCTGCCCTTGGTTCGGTATTTGTCATCATACTCATGTCACTGATGTTCTTTATTCCGAGTGTGGCTGGTAATACGTTAGCTGTTACAAAATACCAAGATCGAATTGCGCCACTGACATCTTTGCCACAGACCCCGCACACTAAGTCTCTATATAGGTTGGCCTTAGTTCGGGGATACTTACTAGGAATTTTATTTTTAGGATTTACGTTCGCACTGTACTTTATCGGTGAGGAATATTTGGGTGTCTGGTATCCCTACGGTGGAGCAGAGTCTTTGGTGGGGCTGAGTAGTTTTGTACCAGCTTTTTCACTGATGTTGTCTCTTGGTCTAATGGCCGCTATCACCGAGGAAGTTACTTTCAGATTGTTTGGTATTTTATGGATTAGTACACTCACAAAATCTACGACAGTGGGAGTATTGATTGCGACGTTAGTTTGGGCTTTTGCGCACACGGATGGCTCCGTACTGCCCGTGTGGTTCAGGGGAGCTGAAGTGCTGGTGGGGGGACTACTCTTTGCGTATTTCTTTATTCGTTACAATATACTTACCACCATAGTGGCCCATTATGTTCATAATATAATTATTGCGTGCATAGTATTACTCTTTACGTTTGGACTACAGCAGATGATTCCCGCCATTATTATTCTGTTTGCTCCGGTATTTATGTACCTTTGTTTTGAATGGTTGGTGTCAAAAAAGTAGTTAATTTCAATTATAATTACAAACAAAAGGTATTTCTGTGCGAGGAGTAAAAACGTTACTTATGTACCCACAAGCTCAAATCCATGCATCTTTCGGGGTGCTGTTTTGGGGAAATTTTCAGTTCTTGATTGGGTACATTGCGGTATACTAAAGATATATGAATAGAAATTACAAAAAAATAGTAGGAGTAGCTGCCTTTGGGGTAATGTCGGCTTTA
>JAYVHQ010000004.1:0-16837 GCA_043771035.1 Candidatus Kaiserbacteria bacterium
TATCTGGGTACTATCGACAGCCGCCTTTATTATGATTATGGGTAACGACTACTTTTCGCCCATTTCTTTTTCTTTCTTGCGAAACAGGATAAAAAAATACAAGACTTCGGCTTTAGCAATTCTTCGTATTGGCACCGGAGCCACCTTCGTGATTTTAGGATTGTCGGAAAAGATATTATCTCCTGAGTACGGTCTTTATTTCTTGAGTCAGCATCACTGGAACTTTATGCCGGCGTTTGGTTTTAATTATTCGGATTATTTATTCACGCTATCGGCTGGTTCGGTAGAGATACTTATTGGTTTAATTTTTATCCTCGGGGTGGTAACTCGCCTCAATGCCATGATTGCCATAGCTGTCTTTACTTTCCCACTTTTTATTCTCGGACCTATTGAATTAGCTGGTCACTTGCCACACTTCGCTGCTATGTTTTTATTACTCTTCTTTGGCAATGATGGTCATTTTTCGCGGGTTAGTCAACGCCACAGCAAGAAGGTTTCTCCAAAAAACTGATATTTGGAGTAAATACACCTAGGCGATTGCCTGGAGCTAGATCAATTATTTTGACTATTCCCACGCTTTAGTAAATAATTAAATGATGTTACAAAAAGGCTTTATTCAGTGTCTGTCTGACTGGGTGAGTGAAACTATGTTTTCAAAACCTGCTGACTTAGAAGAAGCTATGCAAACGTTTGGCTTGCATGAACTACTCACAAAAGTTTCAGATGCCACCCAGCTGATGAGCTTGTTTTCTGAGTGGTTAGTATATGATTTTAACTCACCAGTGTTTAACAACATGTCTGGCTTAGCGTATTTTGTTAAATGTAACCCAAGCAAGCTTGAAAGTAAGTTACTTAATTCGTATCGTTGTTTACTCTCATTTCAGGTAGGTTTTTTTGAAATTAAGGAGGTGTTCCCTGGCGAGCGAGTGGTTTTGGAAAATATGTCAGGTGAACAGTTTGATGTGTTTGATATTAATACAAGTTTGTCAGGTATTAAAAATAGCACGATGTGGTCTAGAATCGCTTCAGTTGATGGAACCTATCAGATGATTGGGAGTTCAGGCTTTATGCTGCCGATGATTATTGGTAGCCATACTAAAAAATATAAAATTACTAAAGAAAATAACAACGCTAAGGTCGCAGCCCATTTTCTAATATCTGGTTTCGGCCCAGAATCACAAAATAACAAAGTAAAACAAAAACCACAAAATCTGACGATGGGAATGACGTTAAAACAGGCGGGCGAACAGTTTGATGAGGCACTCAGTGTAGCTGGTATGTCAAAAATGTTATCGAGCAGCACTTTGAAAAAATGGGTAAATAAAGAAAAGCAATATGGCCTAGATTTTCCCATGAAAGCCCTCTTTTATTTGATGTCTGAAGATATTTCTGATGCCCAGCGGAATAGTATCTTAGATACAGCTCAGGCGTACCTGTCTCTTTATAGAGAGAGTTTGCTAGATGCCAAAGCGGCTGTATTTGGTGGTAAAATAAACGAAGTGTCGCAGCCTGAATATGAGCTTAATATGTATAGTTACGATGACTATCGGCCAGAATATGAAAGGGCTTTTGCTTCAATACAAACAGGTGATTATCAACGTGCCTATACAGGTTACGAAAATTTTGTAAAAAGAATACTAGACGAACAAACCCCATTTGTGCTTGTCTTTCGGTTGTATGCAAATGCAGCCTTGGCGTGTTTTATGAATTCAGATAAAAATATGGAAGGATTAGGAATTGCTTTAATTAACGCCTCACTCAGACTCAATCCCCAGTATGATTTTGGTAAACGTCAGTATGAGCAATTCGTCACACCTTTTTACGATAATGCAAATGTTGTAGACAGGGACGACATTAAATTAGCAGGATATTTACGCGCAAAAATTGTTCAGGCAGGAGAACGTCAATACCGTAAGACACCATTCCGATACTATGAAGATTTTTTAGTGAAAGCTGGTGTGTCGCTAGAGCGAGCTACTAAAACACACGTTACTGTTTTTAGTACTGACCCAAATAAAGAAGGACCAATAAAGATTGGTCGAAATGAACCATGTTACTGCGGCAGTAATAAAAAATTTAAAAAATGCTGTGGCTGATGGTCGGTAGAATATAGTTTGACTGACACTTGATTGATTCAATGCAACGTATGTATTAACAATATAAATTAACTATATGAAATTATGCCCCCTCATCGTATTGATATTTTTCGGGCTAAGTTTGGGACAGCCTGTTGCATTGGCTGAAGTTAGTGCGATACCGGTAGTGGAAGAGTGGTGGGTACCGAGCACTGACGACTCTTTGTATATGCAGCTGCAGGGCGCAATCAGTGTTCCTGCTTGGTCCACAATCGTCGATGTTGATTTATTTGCCACCACTCCCCAGCAAATTAATGTATGGCACAGTCAAGGTAAAAAAGTGGTTTGTTATTTTTCGGCTGGTTCATATGAAAATTGGCGCAGTGATGCGCGGTTGTTCCCGCAAGCAAGTTTGGGAAAAGACCTTGATGATTGGCAGGGTGAACGTTGGATAGATGTACGATCTGATATTGTCAAACTAATCATGCAGGTCCGAATATTAACCGCAGTTGTTAAAGGTTGTGATGGTATAGATCCAGATAACATTGACGGCTTTAGCAATGATACTGGTTTCCCGCTGACATACCAAGATAGCAGAAACTTTAATTTATTTATTGCCAGGCAAGCGCACCTTTGGGGGTTGGCTATCGGTCTTAAAAATGGGATGGATATGTTGCCTGATGTAGCTACGTCATTTGATTTTGCTATTAATGAGCAATGTAATGAATATGATGAATGTGAGACATATCGGGATTTTGTAAAACTAGACAAGCCAGTGTTTAATCTGGAATATCAAGCAGCCTATCGTCAGAATACTCGCGGTTCTTTTACGAGTCTGTGTCTCGAGTCCAAAAAAATCGGTATTGCATCGTACGTCTATCCACTGAAGCTTGATGGATCGTTTGTTATTCCTTGTAAATAACAGTCCTTTGGTGTTTTTGATAGCAAAGAGCCACTCAACCAAAATTTGAAACTTTATGTTCTAATAGAGGGTTGGTGGATGGTCTCTTTGATGTTTAGCAGGGGAAAACTTAATCTCTCGGGTGCTGTATACTATTCTTATATGAATAGAAATTATAAAAAAATAGGAGGAGTGGCGACTTTTGGGGTAATGTCAGTTTTGGGTTTATTTACCACAACATCAACAATTTTTGCCGCGGCACCTGCCTGTACCTTTGATCGGGACTTACAGATGGGGATTGTCGGTGAGGACGTTAAGTGTCTGCAAAAATATCTCAACGGTAATGGTTTCGTTATTACTGCTACCGGAGGCGGTGCACCAGGTAAAGAAACGGGTGAGTTCAAAACGTTAACGGAAGCAGCGTTAGTTAAATGGCAACAAGCCAACAAGCTATCTCCAGCGAGTGGATACTTTGGCCCACGTTCACAGGCGGTATATAAAACGTTAGTGCAAGGAGCTGTTCCTAAGCCGGCTGTCTTAGGTGCGTCCACTTCAAGTAGTGTTGATATTTCGCAAGATGCACTGCTAAAAAAAGTCGCAGAATTAAAAACGCAATTGTCAGGTAGTGTGACCACTCCAAATATTTCTAAACCAACGAGCATGAGTAGTGGCGCGGCCAAGCAACTTAAAGAGGTAACAAAGTCGCTGCGCGACGCCGAAAACGAAGTGGCAGATAATGACGACGCTGATGAGTACGAAGATGCGCAAGATAGCTTAGCTGAGGCTCGGGATGACTTCTATACAGCGGTACTCGCGTATCTGGCAGGTGACGATAGCGAGGCTACAGATGCCCTTGATGATGTCGAAAATAGTATTGAAGATGCGCTCGATGCTGTTGGCGCCTCAAGTGACGCCAAGGAAGCAGAGGATTTGATTGATGAAGTTGATGATGCGATTGATGAAGCCGAAGATGCTATCGATCAAGCAGACGAAGATGGAAAGTCAACCAGTGACGCTGAAGATACCTTAGATGAGGCCAAAGACGTGCTCGATGAAGCCAAGGTGGCACTAGAAGATGAGGACTACGATGAAGCCCTTGATTTAGCTGAAGAAGCTGAGGATTTAGTGAATGATGCGGTTGACGCGATTGGCAAGAAGGGTGGTGATGTTGAAGATGAACTCGATGATGCCCGCGCTGATTTAAAAGATGCCCGAAATGATGTTGATGACGCCATCGATGATGGTGATGACGTTGGTGATGCTGAAGATATACTTGATGATTCTGATAAAAAATTAGACAAGGCAGAAGAGGCTATCGATGATGGTGATGACGACAAGGTTGCTGATTACATTGATGATGCGCTTGATCTCATTAAAGACGCCTTGAATGAATTCTAAACTCTAGTACATAAAAATCAATCGAGCAACTGCTCGATTGTTTTTTTTATTTTCCTTTACCAAATACTTTCTTTAGTCCAGTGACGTGTTCCTCATATGTCTCACTGCAGTAGAAGGTGCCGTTGTTGGCGTGGAAGTAAAAGAGACAATCTGTTTGCCTGGGGTTTAAAGCAGCAATGATAGCGTCTATTGAAGGGTTGGCAATTGGTTCTGGTGGGAGTCCTGCATTTTGGTAGGTATTAAAGGGCGATTTAATATATTTATCGGCTGGAACAGGAACGGGCCACCAACGGTCATTGTTTTTTCCACCGCGTGCGTATTGCAGGGTCGCGTCAATTTGTAAGCGCATATCAATAAACAACCTGTTCCAAATAATGCCCGAGATATACCGCATATCTTCAAAATCGTAGGCCTCACGTTCAAGTAGAGCAGCGATTTTAAGGGCGTCTTTTAGCGGTACGATTGCTTCGACATCCCCGGTGTAACGAGTACGGACTTCAGCATTAAACCTATCAGCCACCATGAGGGCCATTTCTTCGGGGGTAGTATTTTTATTCACCGTATATTTACCCGGGTACATTTTGCCATTAGTTCCCGTTGGAGCTTCAGCGGTCATTTTTTTGATGAACTCAGTTTGCTCTGCTCCGGTCCAACCTAAAATCCCAGCAAAATTCTCGGTAATTTCTTCACTGCGCTCACCTGAGTTTATAATCAGGGTGCGACTCATTGGGGTAGCGAGATTTTGATAGAGGGCAAACTGTCCAAGTTTAGATTGTAGTAAGGCAAAAAAGCCCGCAGTCGATTTATAGTTTGTGTGATTACTCGCCACTTTTGTTTCAATGTATATTTCTGCAGCGGTACTATCAGTTATCGTTTTTGTTTTGGGGTCTACACTAACCGGAAAGGGAAAAGAGATGGCGTTCTCAGTGGTGAGGCTTGGTGTTGCGACTGTTGGAGAGGCGAGTATTTTTACCTGGAGTAAAAAAATCAGTGTGGTAAAGATAATGATCGCCAGTATAGTCAAGGGCCAAACTATATGACGACGGGCAATAGGCCTGGGGGCACTTATTTTCTGGGAGGTATTTCGTTTCGACATAATGCAAAAAGTATGACACACAGAGGTGGTTTGGGAAAGGTTTTTTCTTAGACGTCGTATCGCGTTAATAATGGTATACTTCTTATATATGAAGTTGATATATCGTTTTTTTGTGACATTGGGTGTAATTTTCTTTTTACTCTTGTTGGGGTTGGCGTATTTTGTGATTGTGGACCCGTATAATCTCAGGCCACTGATTATGAGTATGTATCAGAAAGATTCAGACAGCCAAGAAGTCGTACCTCAACCAAATAAAAATTCAGCAGATAGTAGTAAGGATGTTCAATCGGAGGCTTCACCGCAAGCTACGTCCGAGGGAGGAGTTGTAAATGAAAATCAAGCCAAGGCCTTGGAGTCAGTTGGTATAGATCCAGCAAGTATTCCAAATCAGTTTACGCCCGAACAGACCAAGTGTTTTGTGGGTATATTAGGACAAGCCAGGGTGGATGCTATTGTGGCGGGTGACACGCCAACACCAGCAGAGTTTTTTAAGGCAAAAAATTGTATCTAATATCTTTATGAAGACACTCATTATCTGGAGTCTGCTATTTATAGCCCTCATTGGGACAATTGGCTATTTGCTCAGTCAACGGGCGGGTGTTTTTAACGCTGCTCCAACTGACACTACTAATGGTGTCATTGATACAAATACCACTGTGCGGTCATTTGATCAGGCGATTGTCTACACCTGTGCTGGCGGAGCCAAAATTGCGACTGCCTTTGAAACGGGGACAACTGATAGGCTTGAATTATCAGTACCAAATTCTAGTCCGATATTGCTTGCCTCGACCGAATCAGCGTCCGGTGTAAAATACACGAACGAGACCGGCATTGTCTTTTGGGAAAAATCCGGATCAGCTAGTGTCGAAAAAAATGGTGAGATTCAGTATAAGGAGTGTGTAGTTGCTCTGCCGTCAGAAACAGAATCGGTAGCCCCAACCAGCACACCATTTATGTTTGCTGGTACGAGTTGGCAGTGGACCATAACTAATTCCTCAGATGGTACAATTTTAAGTAAGCCAAATAAGTCCGATGATTTTATTTTGAAATTTCAAGATGAAGGAAAATTCTCAGTGAGTACCGATTGCAATAATGCGGGCGGCTCTTATAGTACTGACAATAAAGGGGTGGTGACATTTAATGAAATGGTCATGACATTGATGGCTTGTGCGGGCGAGACCAAAGAAGCTGATTTCCTGAGCTCGCTTGCACAAGTACAATCTTTTGGTTTTGCTATGACTGAAGCTGATTTGGAGTTACGCTTAGGAGAAGGTTTTCCGCAAACGTACATGAATTTCACCCGGATTGATTAATAGAAATAAGATAGATTTTCCCTCGCAGAATTTTGGTTTTGTGATACAGTAGCGCTATTACATACATATGGCACAAGTTGAATTAGTATACATATTTGGAAAGCACGCTGTTTTAGAGGCGCTTATTCACCGTCCAGAATTAGTGAGAGAACTTCACATCGAACATGGCTTTAGCGACGAAAAGATATTTTCACGCCTCACCAAAACTAAAATTGTCCCAAAGCCACTTAACCCAAAGCGACTGCCAGGCGGGTTGCGCGGTGAAGCGGTGCATCAGGGAATTATTGCCGGGATTTCTGTCACGGATTTGATGGTTGACTACAAAGATTTTATGAACGGTATTACCCCAAGTCCTGATACTTGTTTCTTGATTTTAGGTGAAGTGCAAGATCCACATAACGTTGGCGCGGTTATTCGTAGTGCGGCGGCCTTTGGTCTGGCTGGCGTGATGATTCCGCCCCATAATCAGTCGCCGGTAACCGGAACAGTAGTAAAGGTGTCTGCGGGTATGGCGTTTCGGATTCCTCTGATAGAGATTCGTAATGTAAACGCTACCGTGCGTGATTTAAAAGACCGCGGCTTCTGGATTTATGGTTTGGCCGGAGAAGAGGGCGCACTACCCGTTACTGGTGAGATTTTTACGAAGCCGACTGCCTTTATCCTTGGTAATGAGGGGTCTGGTTTACGGGAAAAAACACGAGAAGTTTGTGATAATCTCGTTTCTATCCCGATGCACCCACGGTGTGAATCACTCAATGCCGCTGCCTCTGCGGCGGTAGTTATGTACGCCTGGAGTGCCCAACATGGGGCGGCTTTGTCCACGAATTAAGGGACTTTTTTATACCAAAAAGAGCTTAATTGTGGTAAATTATACCTATCTCAATTTTGGAGAATTTACTGTAACCAAATAATGTATGCAAGAAAATAATCAGACAAATGACACCTCAAATAACACCCCAAACCCCACACCAAATAGTAGTAGTAATGAAGTGGTGCATAGTGCGACTGTTGCTCCCGCTGCGTCTGCAAGCGAGTCAGTGGTAGATGTTGCACATACTGATGTAGCCAACGTGGTCACTACTGCCGATACTGTAGCAGCAACAGCAGTTGACTCAGTTACCGCTAGTACACCTGAAATTATTGCTCCAGAAGCAGTAGCTCCGATAGTTTCTGGTTTAAAAAAACAAACATTAATCCAGTATGGTATTGCTACACTGGTAGTGCTTATTATGGGGGCTGGTTTAGCCTATGCTCTAGAGCAGCAAGGTCGTATCAATACTGGTATTTTTACTAAAGTGAGTAGCTTGATTAACCCGGCCCCTTTAGCTGCAAAAGTTAATGGAGCAAAAATCACGATGGCAGATTACGAAAAAAATATCAATCAGCTTAAAACAGCCGCTACTCAACAAGGAGCTGATATTTCTAATGAAAGTATTTTGGCTGAGGTAAAAAAGCAAGCAATTGATGTCTTGGTTAATACTGAGCTACTAAGACAAGAAGCTCGTAAGTCAGGTGCTAACGTTACTCCCGAACAAATTGAAACAAGATACCAAGAAATTGTTAAGAGTCTCGGCGATGAAGAGAAGCTAAAAGCTAAAATGACTGAGCTTGGTATTACCGAAGCTGGACTGAGAACTGATATTGAGGGTGAGATATTAATTCAAGGGCATTTATCAAGTGCTGTTGATACCTCAAAAATTGCTATTACAGATGAGGAACTCAAAGCCTCATATGATCAAATTAGCGCGGGAGCTGCTGGTAAGGATGTCCCACCACTCGCTGAAATTAAAACTCAGCTTGAGGCGCAACTAAAAACAAACAAAGAACAGGAATTAGTAAATGCGTATATTACTAAACTTCGAGAAGCTGCCAAGATTGAAGTCTTGATTTAAGATTCAGTAGAACTGACCATCTCGGTCAGTTCTATTAATTTCAAATATGAGACAACCTAAATCAGAGCTCGCCAATTCAATTACGTATTATCCAAAAGAGCGTCTCAAAAACATGCGTGCCCTTACACTAGGGCAGCGTAGTGCAGTGTTTGCTGAACTCTCAAGTCATATCCAACAACAGATCTTGCAAGAACTTACGGTAACAGAGGTGGTTGATTTAGTAGATCATCTTGATTTACATATGGCCGAAAAAGTAATTATGCGGATGACAGACGCCAAACGGCGCTCAAAAATAATTAAGCGCCTTAAAACTGAAGTCACCGACAAAATTGAATATTTCCTGCGGTTCCATCCCAAGGCGACAGCTGCGCTCATTCATTTTAACTACATACTATTACCGGACAGTGCAACTTTGGGAGAGGTAGCTGAAGCAATCGATGAGCATTACCAAGAGCTCGGTAAATTCCCAGAAATATTAATACAACGAGACGGGCAACTTATCGGTGAGATTGTACTCACTACGCTCGTAAAAGAACGCAGTAATGCCTCAATTGATAAATTTATCAAACCAGTACAAACTATTACGTACCAAGCAGAGGTAGCTGAAATTATAGCTACGTTTTCAGAAACTCAGCATAAAAAAATTGTTGTACTTGATCAAGATAATAGCGTTCTCGGAATTATTTATTCAGACGATGCTCTGGGGTTATTCGGTAAGCTCCCCGCAGAGTCGCTTTATATTGTGGCCGGGGTAGATGAGAATGAACGACCATTTGATGGCGTTGGGAAGAAATTTAGTCAGCGGTATCGGTGGCTCATTCTCAACTTAATGACTGCTTTTTTTGCGGGATCAGTGGTGTTGTTTTTCAAAGATACTGTCTCTCAGCTCGCAATTCTCGCTGTCTATATTCCGATTGTAGCTGGTATGGGCGGTAACGCTGCCAGTCAAACATTTGCCGTAATGGTGAGAGGTATCACAATGGGCAGTATCTCCCTGGAAACTGGCTGGCCGGTAGTTTGGAAAGAAGTTCAAGCAGGCGCCCTCAATGGTTTGGTTATTGGCGGAATAGTCGCAATAATATCAGTGATATTTAACGGCAGTTGGTTGCTTGGTGTCGTAGTAAGTCTTGCCATGATAACAGTCCATATAGTCGCGGGACTATTCGGAGCTTTTGTGCCGTTAATACTCAAGCGCCTCGGCAAAGACCCCGCCTCAACCTCAATGATTTTTATCTCCACCGCCACTGACGTTTTTGGTATTTTGGCTTTGCTTGGCTTTGGTTCCTTAATTCTCCTCTAGCCGGACTTCCAGAAATGGCACATTGCGTTGTCGCTGCTTCGGTACATTTTCTTTCGCCGTACAATAAGTACGTCTACAGAAAATGTCCTTGCGCTCCTAGCACTGCACTCATTTCTGAAAGCCCTTAAGTTTGTCTTTGCGAGCCACAGCGCGGCAATCCAGACTTTTCTCTCCTGTGAAATTCCTAAGCAGAGTAAATTGAAAATTAACTTTTTAAAATTCTATACTGAAGCATTTTGCTTATGTTTTACCAATCCCAGTCTTAGGCCACCTAGGCGTTGCCTCGGAAAATAAGTTTTTTTCGTCAAGAATTATTGCTGAAAAACTGTCGTAAAAATGGTACAATTCAGAAGTGAAAACTATAGATGAACAAAGTAAGGAGCGGGCTATTGCGCTTTTTGGCAGTCCTGAACTGGCAACCTTTGAAGTGGGAACCAGTCAGGGTTTACAGCAAATTCATGAGTACCTATTTAAGAGCTTTTATGACTTTGCAGGCAAGGTCCGTACTAAAGATATTAGCAAAGGTGGCTTTCGCTTTGCTTCATGCCTTTATCTAGCCGAAAGTCTCCTGGCCATCGACGCTCTCACCGAACAAACATTTGAAGAAATTGTTACTAAATATGTAGAAATGAACGTCGCTCATCCGTTTATGGAAGGTAATGGACGTAGTATGCGTATTTGGCTGGATTTAATTCTAAAGAAGAATCTGAAGCAGTGTATAGATTGGGTAAAGATAGACAAAATGGATTATCTCAATGCCATGGAGCGTAGTCCCGTCAATGCCCTTGAGATTAGAGAATTGTTACGAAGTGCCCTGACTGCAAAGGTCGATGATGGTGATGTATTTATGAAAGGTATTGAACAATCCTACTATTATGAAGAACTTGATTTTTATAAATAAAATTTTAAACAAAATCTATTGAGATATGATGTTTTCGATTCCAGCCTTATTTCATCTAGGAGTTGCCTCGACGGAGCAGTTGATATGCTAGAAATTAAAGATTTATTGTTAAAAAATAAAGAACAGCAGCACGAGCTAGAAATATTCCTAACTCACTATTTTAATAGTTCACAGCAAAACCAAAACCAAAATGAAATATCTCATGGCGAAGGGAAATGTATAGTGAAATACAACAAAGGAAATGAAATTAAATCTATTTTGATAGATGAAGACATAGTAGCTAAAGCAGACTTGATAAATGAAGTCGTCGTCGCTCTGTCTACTAATAGTGGGTTAGAGGTGAGCTCTAGATTTGTCTTTTCATCAGTAAATATTGATGGTTACTTTAGATACAAAAACGCATTTCAAATTTCGCCAGTACCGGATAATGCGCCCAGACTTGATTTAAACTTAGTCGAATCTGATCACCCTTTTAACGTTGAATTTAGTTTTTTGAAAAGCCCTGACCTAAGTATAAATAGCTATAGAGCAGAAAAAAAATTTACAGAAATCTCACTTCTACTGAACTCATTATTAAGATTAGGTTTAAATAATATAAAAAGTAATAGTGTTCAAGTGTGGACATGGGATATTGTGGGCGGTATTCCAAAATGTAAGTACTTGTATACGGGGTATTTCTTAGAGGAGCTTGATATGAGGTCGAAGGACTCTAACGGATTTACATCTTTTATTGAAAGTGAAAAAATTCCTCAAAAAAACTCGGCTGAATATTACAGCACGAAAGGGATTTCTTCAGGAGATTACAGAATAATTATCCCTGATAATTTTACAGATTCTATAGATAAGTATTATGAACTAAGTGATGACAATAAAGAAAAATTCCTTAGATCTTCCTATTGGCTTCAGACAGCATTTGCGATATTTCAGGTTTCAAAATCTGTAGCTTACAATGCCTTAGTGACTTCAATAGAAGTTTTTTTAGATGTAGATATAAAATGTAATACATGTCGTAGTCCGACGAGTTCAGACAAGTGCAGTGAGTGTAGTCAGCCAAACAGTGGGCCAACGAAGAAATTTAAGGATTTTGTAGATCAATTTGCTCCAGGTACACTAGAGTCTTTAAGAAAAGAACTTTATGATATCAGATCTAATATCACACATGGTTCAATGCTATTGCCAGGTGATGGACCAGAATCTAGTAGGGTGTTCAATCCTGAAAGAAATAACTCGAGTCATAAATGGTATTTACTTTCTCAAATTTCAAGGACTATCCAAATAAATTGGCTTTATTTTAATAACACTTCAAGTACCGTAGAAATTTTAAGGTAAAAGCGCTAACTATAACTTCACGCAGCTTAATTGACTAGAGTGCCAACTTAAAGACGTCAGGACTGCTATTTTGTGTGGTGGCAATTACCTCGCACTACCAAATCAATTGAAGTAATATTAAAATCGGGGATGTTGAGGGCTTGTTTGAGGCGGTCGTCCGTGGCGTTAAAATGAATGACGCGGTCGCAGTCGTTGCAGATGGCGTGGTGGTGGGGGTGGGCTTGGTATTCGTATTTAGCCTCGTTGCCGTCCAGGTGTAATTTTTTAATAATTCCCTCGGCTACAAATAAATCGAGGTTACGGTAAATCGTTACCTGGTCAATAGTAGGTAAGAGTTTATGAATGTCTTGCGCCGACAAAGTCCCGTGACTTTTTTTCAAAGTAGCAATAATTTCCTTGCGGTGTTTCGTGAGTCGCATAATAAGTGTAGTGTACGTTATTTTTAACTATAAAAAAAGTGGTCGGCAACTTTGTCGCCGGCCACAAGGTTTTGATTATTCAGCCGCTATTTTCTTTACGGACGGCTGAGTAAGGAACGCCTGCACTGCGAGCAGATGCTTATCAGACTCGTGCCGTGCAGGATTTTCGCTTATCGTCTGACGGCAAGCGGCTGCAAAGCGTAAATAACTTTGTACTTCTTCACGGTGGAAGTCAGCCGAAAGTGCCAGAATGCCTTTCGGGATGTCCGACACTGATACTCCGTCAAATAGTTGCCCGGTGACAGACAGAACATCTGAGTCAAGAAGCCGCCCGAAACCCTCACGCGCCTGGTAGTACGGCGAATTATACAAAGTTGTTAGGTCTCTGCTTGCCACTGCGATAACACAGCAACTACAACCGAACGTGACCTGCAGGCCATGACGCTCGTGAAGTAGCTTGTTGATCCCAAGCAGGCTACCTGCTCGCAAGGCCAGCTTCTCCATCGGACCGTGCAGGAGTTCGGTTTCAACAGTTTTGACCCTGCGGACAGTCCGCTCACCCTTGGACCAGTAGAACAAGGATAAAGGATTCACAGCCAACTTGACGCCTGCATCACGGATGTTGGAGAGTGAACCTTCGAGGTACCGCTCTACCATTTCGACAACCCCGGCGACTTCAAGCAGACGGGGAAAGCGAATCAGACTGGCGATTTCAGCAATCAGTCCCGCACCGACACGCGGGTATGACTGTGCCAAAATGGCGGCGTCGCCAGGAGCATACGTGCCCCAAATGGTACGAGTGCCGTCACTGTGCACGGCTTCGTCGTCTTTGGTTGCTGGCTTCAGTTTTGCATTCCAATCACAGATTTCACACATCGGCATTTCCTTCTCTCTAAAGAACGTAGTGGTTTCGTTACCACCTCTATATGCTGAATAATTTCAGCGCACAGAGGTAGTGACGATTACTTTGTTTGGAACTCTTGGTTTCTTTTGAATTTTTCTTTGGTCCGGACGAGACGATTATTTTGATTGCAAGTAGCAGCCACAGTCTGTATATTTTGCAGAGCCTTCGACCAATGAGACTCCCGGTGACTGGGCGTTTTTGAGACTACATCGCTTGTACCTAAAAAAGTTACAGGGGCAGTACCAAGAGCGTTAGTAAGAAATAGCTCGTCAGCGGTCGAGGTGATTTTATTTCCCACAAATAAACATGGTGTGTCGTAAAAAGCCATAAGCTCGGCAATTTGCAGCGCCGTCTTTACGCTATGAATTGCTGGTTCTACTACGATGATGCCCACATCAATACCTGTTACAATACCGGTTGTGACACCGTCCGCGCCCGCCTTTTCGTCAACTACCACCGCTTCGGTGTCATTGAGAGAAAGGAGAGGCAAATAGACCTTAAGTGGCGTAGTCAAAATGTGACTACACGATTGACCGTGCAGTACGATGTCTGTTTGTGGTCCAGCTGCCATGAGGTACAGATTCGGTTTAATGAGAGTTGCGTATTTTTGGGTAACAGGGTCAGGTTTGGTAATTGAAAACAGGGTTTTGTTTTCATTTAGAAAAATCTGGTCGTATTTTTCAATCGTTTCCACCCCGAGGTAGTACTTCATATCATCTAAACTATCAGCGAGGTATGACATAGTGGGGGAAGTGACACCACTGAGGTTGTAGGTGAGATCCATATTGTGATCAGCATCAACAGCTAATACCGTCTTTCCTTGTGCGTGCATAAAGAGCGCCATCTGTGTCGCCACCGATGATTTACCACTCCCGCCTTTTCCTAAAAATCCGAGTATCATAAAATTACTACCACTCAGTGAATGGATCGGGGAGGGTGCGCCAGGCGACGACACCGAGCTGCCACTCGGCGTCTGTTAGCAGACAGGAGTTTAGATCTTTGGTTATTTCCTCTTTATCCATATCGATACCAATAAAAACGAGTTCCTGCCTGTGGTCAAAATAGGGGGCTTGCCAGTTTTTTGCAATAGCCTCTACTTTGGTCGCTTCGGGCCACTGATCTTGTGAGACGATGGACCACCACCAGCCAGCGGCTTGTAGTTGAAGCTGGGAACCTGCGAGTGCAAAGTCGCCAGCTTCTTCAAACCGGGTAGCAAGCCAAAAAATACCTTTGGCTCGGATGATGGTTTCAGGAACTGATGTTGTCCACTCGTAAAATCGCTGGGGGTGAAATGGTCGGTCAGCCCGGTAGACAAAACTATCGATTCCGTATTCGAGTGTTTCTGGCACGTGTTCGCCCCGTAGTTCTTTGAGCCAAGTCGGAGCGAGTGCTGCTTTATCAAAATCAAACAGCCCGGTGTTAATTATTTTATTCAGTGGAACTTCAGAATAATTAGTTTCAATTACTTCAGCTTCACTGTTTAAAGTGGCAATGATGCCGCGGATTTTAGTTTTTTCAGCTAAGGTAACCTCGTCTACCTTGTTGAGGATAATGATATTGGCAAATTCTATTTGATCCGTGAGGAGATTTACAATATCGCGTGCATCAGCAGCTCCGACAGATTCGCCTCGCTCTAAAAGCGTCTCCCGCGAGTTCCAGTTACTCAGGAAATTAACGGCATCAACCACCGTCACCATTGTATCGAGCTGCGCAAAGTCTTTTAAAATATCACCACTGGCGTCATCAAAGGTAAAGGTTTCAGCCACCTGCATCGGCTCACCGACACCAGTTGATTCAATGAGTAAATAATCAAATCGTCCTTCTTTAGCAAGTTTCTTGACTTCGATTAACAGATCCTCACGCAGGGTGCAGCAGATACAGCCGTTACTCATTTCGACAATTTTTTCTTCGGTTTGGCTGAGGTGAGCATCGCCACGGGCGACTATATCGGCATCAATGTTCACTTCAGACATGTCGTTTACAATCAGCGCGACTTTGAGACCGTCGCGATTGCGCAGAATGTGATTGAGCAGAGTCGTTTTTCCAGCTCCTAAAAAACCTGATAAAACAGTAACGGGCAATTTGGAACGGGTAGGGTTTAATTTCATAATGCAAATGAGTTGCATTACTATATCAAAGTTAAGTATTAATGCAAATCAGTTGCAAAAAATTAAAAAAGGTATATGCTGATTAAGTTAAATTAGCAGGGTGTTATTTATTTATCATATTGTATTTATATGTTATTTGAGATTTTGTTGGCGGCTGCTACGATTACGGTGGCGTCGCTCGTTGGAGTTTTATTTACGGCCAGAGTCGCGCAGCAATTTTTATCAGAACGATTGTCATTTTTGGTGTCCTTTTCAGCCGGGGTATTTTTAGTCACTTCAGGGGCCTTGGCGCTTGAGGTGTTTGAAATTTACGAAGGGATGCTATGGCAGGGGATTGGTTTAATTTTAGTGGGGTATGGTCTGGCGTGGTTTGTAGAGAAAATGATGCCGGAGTCACATCATCACCATTACCCGCATGATCACGATGGGCATTCGCATAATAAAGCGGGAGCACACAAACTTTTGATTGGCGACGCCATTCACAATATTGGTGACGGGATTATTTTGGTACCGGCATTTCTAGTTTCTCCAGCTCTTGGGTTGGCGGTTACTGCGTCGATTTTTATTCACGAAACACTGCAGGAAATTTCTGAATTTTTTGTCCTCAAACAAGCAGGCTATAGTACGAGACGAGCGCTGACCCTAAACTTCCTTACTGCCAGTACTATTTTTATTGGCGTGGGTTTAAGTTACGTCGCTATTGCTACCGAGGAACTCCAGGGACTCCTGCTCGCTATTTCGGCCGGCTTCTTCATCCATGTCGTTATCCACGATTTGCTACCGCGACCACACCAGCACGAAACAACCAAGCGTTTTTTACAGCATGTGTTGTTGGTAGCCGTTGGCTTGATGTTGATGGCGGGTATTGCGAGCGCCCTAGGCGAGAGTCACGCCCATGGTGACGAACACGAAGATGAGCATACGGACGGCACCCTACATGTTGAAGGAGATAGTAATGCGGACCATGACGGCGAGGTTCATGTTGGAGAGTAAAGTGTGCCTTGTGAAGATTAGAAAGGGTGGGCTGCGCCCACCCTTTTTGCTATACTATAGACATATTAATTAATTTTAGTTTTATGTTTTGGGTTATTGTTATCGTGCTAGTAGTGGTATTTCTACCGTCGATGTTGTATGTGGTGAAGGGGAAGACGGCGGTAATCTTAGAAACTTTTGGTCGCCCACACTTGAACGCAGTGTTTCC
>JAYVHQ010000005.1:0-4163 GCA_043771035.1 Candidatus Kaiserbacteria bacterium
AAGTGCATAACCTCTCCTTGTATTCTAGGGTATATTGTAATAGAAACTATAATCAAACGGCTAGGTTATGGTAAATTACAATTACGTCTTCTGCCTAGCTACAACACCTTAAAAATTATGGACACACCTATACCGACGACAGAATCAACTCACTCTAAAGAAGCGGCACTCACACTGATGAAAACATTGGTTGATGTAGCCCGGGAGTCTTTTTTGATACTAGACGCTGAGTTACGGGTAATTCTCGCTAATCCAACTTTTTACGAAAATTTTAAAGTTTCTCCTGCTCATACAGAAAATGTGTTTCTGTCGGAGCTTGGGAACGGTCAGTGGGATATTTCAACACTGCGCAGCCTGCTTGAAGAAGTACTTCCCTTAAAAAAAGTAATCAAGGATTTTGAGGTTACCCACGAATTTCAAAAAATTGGTACCCGAACAATTTGTCTTAACGCTCGGCAGATTGAAATTGGGAACTCACCAATGATAGTCTTAGCTATGGAGGATATCACCGTCCGAAAAGAGCTCGAACAAAAATTAGCGGAGTACACCACCGGACTCGAACACACCGTGGCAAAACGCACCCGTGAGATTGCCGAACGAGTAAAGGAACTTGAACTGCTCAATCGGGTGATGGTCGATCGTGAATTAAAAATGATTGAACTTAAACATGAATTAGAGCAATTTCAAATTCAGGCGCCGTCAAAATAAAGAACCCGCCAGGTATGTCAGATAAACATAACTCACAACTCCATACGAATGATTCTAGAGATACCCAAAAAGCTCTTTTAAATGTTGTGCGGGATTACAAAGACTCAGCCAGTGAAAGCAATCGTTCGAGGCGGGCAGTTTTAAATATTCTCGAAGATTTAGACGCGAGTAACACTATTCTCAAGGAAAAAACAGCTGCCATGGCAAAGGCAGCCGAAGAAATACTGCAAAAAAATGCCGTCAATTCGGCGATTTTGCAGTGTATCGGTGACGGCATTATCGTGACTGATGACAATCAGAACATAACGTTTGTGAATGACGCCTTTGAAGCCCTTACAGGCTGGACTACGCCTGAAGTTATTGGTCGGAATATTGTTGAAGTATTACCAATTGAACGTGACAGCGTTGAAGCTGGTGTCAAAATGCAACAAATTTTATCCCGCGTCCTTAGTGGCGAAAGTTATAAAAGTGATATTAATAAACCATTTTATAATATAAAAAAAGACAAAACCACCTTCCCCGCCAGCTCAACCATCGCTCCAGTCTGGCTTCATGGAAAAGTCATTGGACTGGTTAAATCATTTCGTGACATCACTCGTGAAATGGACATTGATAAAACAAAAACTGAGTTCGTATCACTCGCTTCACACCAATTGAGGACACCATTATCAGCCATCAACTGGTATACCGAAATGCTCCTCTCAGGTGATGTCGGACCTATTACTGAAGGACAAGAAAAATACCTAATCGAAGTCTACAAAGGTAACCAACGGATGATTAGTTTGGTTAATGCCTTACTTAATGTCACTCGCATGACACTCGGTACTTTTGTACTCGATCCAGAATTAATTAATGTCACAGACTTAATCAAAGATATACTAATTGAGCAAACAGCCGACAGCGACCGCAAACAACTTCATATCGAGACTAACTTTTCTGAGTCAATGCCAATTATTGAATCAGATGCCAAACTATTAAGGATGGTCATTCAGAACCTCGTATCAAACGCTATAAAATACACCCCTATCGGTGGCACCATAGAAATTTTACTTGAACCAGACACAACAAAAGATACATTTTTATTTACCGTGACCGACAGTGGTGTGGGGATCCCCATAAAACAGCAGGCGCAAATTTTTGGTCGTTTGTTCCGAGCAGATAACGTGCGGACGCAAGGGACGGAAGGTAATGGACTAGGACTGTATATCGTTAAAGCCATTGTCGACAACTCTGGCGGACGAGTTTGGTTTGAGTCCGAGGAAAATCGAGGTTCTGCCTTTCATGTAGAGCTACCAATCAAATTTACCACTAATCAATAACATTATATGACAAACACCCTTCAATCACCAAAAACAATTCTCGTAATCGAAGATGACAGTGCCCTACTATCTGCGATTTCAGCAAAACTTACCAGCGCTCATTTTATTGTGATTACCGCTCGTAGTGTGGATACGGTTTTTACACTAAGTACCACTGCCAATCTTGACGATGCAATGACCGCAGATTCAATCAAAACTACTCTGGAACACCTAGAGTCTTTAGCTAACGTCGATGCTATCTGGCTTGATCACAATCTTATCGGCGCAGATGACGGGATTGATTTTATCGTCAAATTCAAAGCCAACGGTGGCAAGTGGAGCAAGATACCCATCTTTGTTGTCTCCAATAGTGCCAATCCCGACCTCATTAAAACTTACGCTGAAATCGGTATTCACCACTATTACCTCAAAGCCGAACATCGCCTTGAACACATTGTGGATGATATTGTCAGAGTAGTGGAAGCCGCTCCTGAAGAATAACCCAACGTATATTGTACCCGCTATTTTACTGAGCAATCGTCCACGTTACACCAGAGAGTGGCAGGGCTGACTGTACGCGCGCGTTACCTGAAATACCACTTAGTACCATAGTCAACTGTGTTCCGAGGTACTGTATGCCAGTAGGGGCGATAACGGCCCTGACTGTAAACAGACGCGACTCACGCGGTGCCAGACTGGCAAGCAGCGGAACGTTTACTGTACTACCCACGAATGGACTCCCTGATAACATATTACCTACCGAGCCATTAGACAACCCCAATTCATCAGTAATGGTGACCCCAACTACTGACGCAGCGGGCGCTGAGCCAATCTCACCAAAGCTGAAACCTGTTAAATTGGCGGGATTACTGCCAATATTAATTACCTGTAAATACATCGTGGCGACTCCCCTGCCAAGCTTTACCACCCCACCAGATAAAAGTGGAACGGTCTGCACGATAAGGGTAGTGTCATTTTTTTGTACAATTACTCCAACTGCTACGGTGCTCGTTGCTAAAACTATCGGAGAAACTCCGCTTGTCGTTATCGCTATTGTATAGTTTCCATCGGGCAGGGCTTTGGGCATTTTGAAACTAAACTTGTTGTTTTTTACCGGCAGGGATTTTGTTGTGTATAGCGCAGTAGTTGAGCCTTGGGGATAGACCACAGCTATCACTTTTTCAACTCCTTCAGCGCGACCAGAAAAAGTTATTTTTTCTCCACTTTTTATTTTTTGACTCGTGGACAAACTACCCGAAATTAGCTCGATATTGATACGACAAGTCACCTTTTGACTCCCCAGACTGAACGTATAGGCATACGAAACATCCCTCGTTGGAGTCAAAATCTTGAATCCCAGTAACGCTACCGTGTTGTTATCACTATCAACTGCCGTTGAGGCATTGACCCCATTCCATAACAAACCGACAATTTCATTCTTTTTCACTTTGATAGTGTCTTCGGATTGGGTGATAGAAATTGCACCATTGTGTATAGTATATAAACTACAGGTAGGATTACTACCTGCTGCGTTAGCTTGCTGTGAAAAGAGAGCAAACGCTGCTACGAGGAGTAACGGAAACAGTAGTGTTTTTAAACGTAATGAAATGTTGTACATATTGATAATTTTTTAACTATTTATAAAATCCGTTTTTTATATATCTCTATTTATGCTTAACTGCCTAAAAGCTGGGCGCTTCGCGCCCAGCTTTTAGGATACCCTCTGGCTGAAGAATTAGTAGCCAGCTACAGAATCTCCTACCACCGTGAAGTCAGCTGCTGTAGTAAGCAACATAACACCACTGTGAATGTGGATGTTTGGGGCAACTTTAATTGCCGTCATCCAGTCATTGGCGATCACTGACTTTACATCGCCCTGAGCGTCAACATATGCGTATGAAGCAGCAGAGGCTCTCGTTGCTTGTCCCATAAAAAACAAGGCTGATAAAGTCACCACAGCCAATACTGATAGTGTAATTTTATTAGAAAAGGTATTTGTAAACATAGAATTAAGTTAAGTTAATAGATGAGTAAGGATATACGAAGTTGTTCTCATACCCTCGTACCAATAGAGCCGTTACTACCTCAATAATATTACACAAACCAAACTGACGAAGTCAGTTTGGTTTGTGTAGTGAATTTAAGAGATAATTATTC
>JAYVHQ010000006.1:0-3218 GCA_043771035.1 Candidatus Kaiserbacteria bacterium
CTGTGTCCATTGAGAGCCCGTATGTAGTTTGATTTGGTTTGGGCCCCAGTAATGGTAGAGCTCCCGACACTGACAGTAATTCGATTGTTAACATTATTAGTAGCCGAGGTCAGAGCATCAGTAAAGTTAAGTAAATAATCGCCACTTTCATTAACGGTGATCTGATGATTGTTTGTAGTGGTTGAATGAGTGAAGACTACATTGTCGTAGGCTAATTGCGTATTGAAACGGGTAGACGAAGCGGTAGCAGAGTTGAAGTTAGTTCCAGCTGGAGTCAAATCACCTCTACTGCGCAAGGCAATCACACCAGTAGTTGGCAATTTTTCTACCATAATAGACCCAACGAAACCAGCAGGCACTGTAGTCGTCCCTACATTAGCTTCACGGAGCGTTGTGACCGTAAGGACTTGGTTATTAGTAGTAGCTACCACAACGCCCGACCAGTGGATACTCGAATCCGCATCACTCTCTGATGCTGGTCCATCTATGTACCCTTGTTGAAAATGTCCACCTGATACCACGACTCCATCAAGGAGTACTCTGCCAGAAATGTTTGTCTGTACGGCAGTTCCTTGTAAAGGCACATTGATATGTACCATGTAGGTTCCAGTGGCTGAGATAGTAATATTCTGGGGTGTGATGGTATTGGAGTGCACAAAGCCAGCATCTTGACGAGTTTCGGTCCATTCTAGAGGGAAGGCAGTTGTTTGGTTAAAGTTAGTTGAGTTGGTCGTCCTGGTTGTAGTCGCAGCGAAAACTGTAGTAGCTGGACTAAGGTACTCAACATACATCGAAGCGAGGCCACTCACATTAATCACGTCTCCTGCATCAATTGTTGTCAGGTTCTCAACAAATACTTCAATATAATCATCTGGGCTGACGCTAGTCAGTAGAAAAGAAACGTTTGAGGATGATTCTGAATGAACCACACCGCTACCACCCGTTATTACACCGCTACGACCTAAGCCTTGAGGGATAGCGACACCATTTTTTCTGACTTCAACAGCTGCTCTCGTGCGACTAACTAAAATGTCACTCCTCTGTTGTGGGAGGTTAACCGCTATCAAATAGTCGCCGCTTTGACGCAGCGTAACGCGCTGAGAGTTAGTTGAAGTAGAATGGGTATAGTAGTAGTTATCGACTGAACTAGTTGACCACTGCATTGGGCTCGGTACTGTATTCAAACTAGAACTAGCGACTGTTCTTGTGCCGGTAAACCAACCGATATTATTCAAAGCATCAGAAGCAATTTGCCATTGTCTGATTTCTGAAAATCCGTCCATATCAAGAGGTCCAAGTAAGTACATGTACGGACTAATGTCCGGCGCATCAAAATTATATGAAAGGGTAAGCTCGTCACCCTCTTTCATGGTGACATCTTTCCAAGTAATGAGTGTGTATTCAGGCAGCGTACTGATGACTGCCCCTTCAAGTCCAGCGATAATAAATCCACGCGGTACCCGTTCATTTATATCACCCGTAAAATCGCGATAGGCTTTTACATTAAGCGTTACGTCATACGGTGCGGGGGGGTAAATACGAGTTGGTGCGGTTCGCTCAATATCAAACGGGATATAATCACGAACTTCAAAACTGTCCGAAATTTTATGAACCACCTGTCCATCTACATTAAGGTGCTTAAGTTGAATAGTGTACTTACCCCACTCGCCAGTTTCAGTAAATTTAGCCAAATAGTCTGGAATATTGGTTACATTATTGGGTCCACAAGCCCCAGACTGCTCCACAGGCACTTCAGAAATATTACCTTTTGGATCAATTATCTTAAGTTCCAACTTAGCATCGCAAATAGTATCACCTTTGTCAGTTAAAGCAGCTAGATTCAGGGTGACGTCTTCATTTGGGAAATACATACTCTTCTTGGTATTTACCGCTAAAACCCCCCAGTAAAATTCAAAGGTATCAGTATAGCGCACATCATTTTCGAGTACGTCGACAGTAACCAGGTACTTGCCAGCTCGGAGTTTTTGCGGCATCTGCACTGCTCTCATAGTCCAGGTGGTTTGATCTGTATACTCGACGGCAAATGGCACATCAAGTGCCTCACCACCACTATCAGTTAAACTGATTTGTTCTACTACAAAAGTGTTGGAACCAAAAAGTGATCTGAATATCCGATTAAAAAAACCTTGTTGTGGATCATACGAAAGAGTGAACGAGGGCAAACTACCTAGCGTTGGATCTAAATCAGAACTATTAAGCATATTTAGCTCCGGCGCGAGCAAATCACGGCCATAAGTTAGTGCATCACTGTACTCTTCACCAGCTCCCTCTTCAAAGAATTTACCTGAGGTAACTTCGAGCCACATCCCTTCAACATAAGCGGTCTCAAGGTCAGAAACTTTTCCTTCATACGTAACTTTAACTCGCAAATTTGCCAACTCACCAGATTTTTGTGGCGTATTGAGGGAGAAGAGGAAATAGCCGCCATTAATACTGTTACTAATCTCATCATCAATATCAAGGACTGAAGCTTTTACCCAAGCCGACGCTGAAGTACTCGTGTCGTAAGTATATTCAATCAAGAAACGTTGAGGCCCATCCATACGATTATTTTTAGTTTGCGCAGCGAGTGATAGTCGTAATTGTACTGAATCCAACACTGACCCACCCTCCAAATCAGGGAGGGCAAAGTCTGAGAAAATCATACTGTGAGTAGCGCAACCCGCTTGTACATCACAGGGTGCCAGCTCGTATCCACCTTGAACATTAGTTTGCGATGCTGTTTCTGTTGACATCTCACCAAGTACAGCACCTGACTCATTCGACTCGACCGGAGTACCACTTGTCTCCTCATTAACTCCTGCTGCTGCAGAACTGGCAACTTCAGACTGGTCAATAGAAACTTCAGGCGAAACAACGGTGTCAGTTGTTACAGGAGGCTCAACTGATACGGGTGACTCACTAATCACGCCAGCTTCTGGTTGTGTTATATCTTCAGTGACAATACCTTGCGCCAATGGATACGGGCCAGCTGTATTAAATACACCCCAAACAATAGACGGTCCTGACTTAAATGAAACTGGCTGAGACTCAGCTTCTGATTGCGGTGGTTTGCTTTCGGACTCAGCTGAAGCTGGTACAGGATTAGCTACTTCTGAACTTGATTCATTTGCGGTACTTGGAGTAGGCGGCTCAGCGTTTTTGGTATTATTCTCGGGCTCGGTATCACTATTCTCTATCGCTTCAAAAGTTGTGCT
>JAYVHQ010000007.1:0-2658 GCA_043771035.1 Candidatus Kaiserbacteria bacterium
CATGGTCCGCAATAAAATCGCTCATGCTGGTGCCGATTTTGTCCTAACTCAAAAGATAGCAAGGGAAACCATCATGCAGTATGAACGAGTGTTTAAGGAGTTGGGGTTAACAAGCCACTAAATGGGGCTTTTAACGACCTTGCCTGACATATTATGAGGCTTTAGCCGAAATAATATGGTGACAAGGTGTACAGGTTCTGTAAGAACTTGGAGGGGAAGGAGGAGGTGGGCATCACTAGAAATATGATAAACGTAAAATTCCTGTCAATAATGACAGGAATTTTACGTAATGTTGCGGGTTCCGGAATCGAACCGGAGTCTGGAGGTTATGCGTACCACTATAGCTTTCGCTACTCTATAAAATAGATTTGGGGTCTGGACTATACCTTTATCTTTTTTGCCGAAACAAAGTCAGATACTTACCATCTAGTCTCTACACCTTCCGAAGTAATTACTTACTAAGGCTTGGCTCGGTATTGCCATGTTTTCAATTTGCAAGCAAACGAAGGTTTCACCGAATTTGGCAAGGATTCCATTTCACATTTCTGTGGATGAGCCCTCTTGAGCCTCCCGAGGTACCTCTCCTCTAACCCGCTATAAAAATGCAACTCAAAAAGTATACACTGATTTTAAGTTTTGTCTATTTCTAATAAAAAATGCTATAGTTGCGGTTATATGCAATGTGTCATTTTAGCAGCGGGGAAAGGAACGAGATTGAGACCACTGACAGACAACACTCCAAAACCACTGGTTAAGGTGGCGGGTAAAGCACTACTTGATCATATTGTGGAGTCACTCCCGAGTGCGGTGGACGAACTTATTATCGTCCACGGTTACTTAGGCGAACAAATTATTGCCCATTGTGGTAATGAATACATGGGACGAAAGGTGACGTATGTGAACCAGGTTGAACAGAAAGGAACCGCAATGGCCTTATGGTTGTGTAAAGATTTACTTAAGGGAAGATTCCTATTCTTATTTGCTGACGACATTCATGGTAAAGACGATTTAGCACGAGCGACTTCGTTTACACGAGCACTCCTCGTAGCCCAAGTTACAACCCCAGAGAAGTTTGGTATCGTCGTACGAAATCCTGATGGTACCTTAGGACTCATGATCGAGAAGCCCGAGCACGCACCAAGTAATTGTGCGAGTACCGGAGCCATGGTGCTGGATGATCATATCTTTGAGTTTGAACCGCAAACAGCAGTCAAAGACGAATATTACCTCACCGAAGTTATTGAACGGTACGCCCAAAAGTACCCGATTGCCGTCGTTGAACAAAATCTCTGGATACCAATTGGATATCCCGAAGATATCGAAAAAGCCGAAGCGATACTTGCTACTTTAAAGTAGGATACATAGGGTTGATAGAGCCCTACTTTAGTGTTATTCTGTCGCCACTTACCCTTGTCGAGGTAGCTCAGCTGGTAGTAGCACCGCACTCATAACGCGGAGGTCGCGGGATCGAAGCCCGCCTTCGACACAAATTAAAAAGCCAGCTCTGCTGGTTTTTAATTTTGTCCCAGGGCGAAGGTGGGGTTGCCAGCTACTTTGCAAAAGTAGCGACTGTCAATTGAGTGAGCGTAATTAAAATTCATTTTTATTACCGAGCGAATGCAGACAGAAAGCTTCGTTTACAACCTGTACCGAACATGTAAGCAGAGCTTTCTTTCACTACATTCGCATCATAGATTAAAGTAAACTTTAACTAGATACTCATTTGTGAAAGTAATGTTCGAAGCCTGTCTTACAGACACTGTCCACTCATTGGGTATTTTTTCAAAATTCCTCAATGAGTCTTGCAAAATGCTCCCAGCATTTTTCACCTTCGACACAAATTAAAAAGCCAGCTTTGCTGGTTTTTAATTTTGTCCGAGTTATGTATAGTGTATAATACTGTCACATATGCCGATATATAAAACTTATGATAAAGATTATTTCAAAACTTGGTCATTTGATATGGCCTACATTTTAGGTTTTATGTACGCAGACGGAAACATTACTGCGAGTAAGCGTGGGACACATTTTATAGCAATTTATACAGCTGACAAAGATATAGTGACCAAGATGAAACGATGTTTTAAATCAGAACATAAAATAAGTGAAATTAAATCTTCAACGGGTGTTGTTTATCGAATTCAGATTGGTAGTAAAGAATGGTTTTGTGATTTAGGTAAAATTGGATTATCGCCAGACAAGACGAAACGGATGGTGCTACCAAGTATCCCGCAAAAATATATTGGGTCGTACATTAGGGGTTTTTTCGATGGCGATGGTAATGTGTGGTCGGGTCTAATTCATAAAAATCGACCTAATCCCACAATTACTTTGCAGGTAGGATTCACGAGCGCCTCAACAAATTTTCTGGAAGATCTAAAATTACTCCTTCAAACAAACGGTATTACAGGGGGAGGTATTTATTCCCCAAAAATGCATAATTATTCTCGGCTACTTTTCTCGAGTAAAGACGCTTTGAAAATTTACAATATCATGTATAATGCTGAGCATAAACTTTTTTTGAAGCGAAAAAAAGTCGTTTTTAATAAGTTTATACAAAACTGCGGTCGTAGCTCAACTGGTTAGAGCACCCGCCTGTAGACGTGCAGCTTTTCTTTCGAAAGTTAGGATTGAAACTCTCCTGGATATCGGTGAAGG
>JAYVHQ010000008.1:0-9718 GCA_043771035.1 Candidatus Kaiserbacteria bacterium
TGATATAGTCCACGCCATACAGTAACGTATGAATAAGTGTAATCGATTGGTCGCAGGTTCGAATCCTGCCCGGGGAGCATATAAAAATTTAGCCATGCGCAAGCATGGCTTTATTTTTAATACTCCCCGGGAGTAAGTGACTAAACGTCACTTACGTCAGGATTCGAAGCCCGATTGAGCTGGATTAAAAGCGAAGCGCCATAATCCAGCCAATTGGGATACTGAAGTCGTAGACTTCGAATCCTGCCCAGGGAGCACTTAAAATTTTAAGCCACACGCGAGTATGGTTTTTGATTTTTTTATTACAAGGAAAATTACTCAATATCCTTCACATTACTGTCATTTTAGGTATACTCTAACCAGAAAGGGAGACCAGAATATGACCGAAACTAATGAAGTCTTCACGCGGTACCAGAACAACTTCCCCAGTACCGATTTTCTGAGCAAACACTTCGGTGAAAGTGTAATCATCCAAGGTAACCCGCATCGGGGAGAGGTAGATACTGATTTCCATATGGGACTGCGTCATCTGTTCGATGGAGTACTTCGTTTGGCGCCAAGGTACATCCTGCAAGACCAGAAATGCTCCGATTCGGTCTTAATCTTTCAAAATGGAGTCCCAGCTCCTTGGGTAGACCCTGCACTCGAGCATCGTGGACTAATGAAGGTGCTGGCTCCCGAAGCGTTTCTCGAGCTATGCCAAGAATTCATCAGCCACTTCCAAGCCGGCGCCTTCACAGGGGATGAGTGGTGGCAGTGGCGCACAGAGGGTAGCTCAATCTGGATTGAGACAATAGTTGGAGTAGTTCGCAAACGACGTACTCTCGCCGATGTACTCGGCAAAACGTAAAGGAAGACTGGGACCTTAACGAAACTTTCGTAAGGTCCCATTTCTTTTGTTACACAACTAAGTACTGAAGTATTTGCTGTTAGTAAAAATACAAAATTCCCCTTCGAATCTAATTCTTTACAACTTACACCCCACCGTAACAATCCCCCACTTCATACGGCTTGACTGAAACGTAAAAACTTCTCCATTTTTACTTCACTCCTGCCATGGATACCTCTCACAAAACTCACGTCACAAAAAAGCGGCACTATTCGATAGTTTCTGTACTTGCTCTAGTTTGTCTCGTCCTCATTGGATTCCTTACACTCATCGAGTATTCAAGCAAAGAGACCTATTCCCCGTTAGTACCGAGCATCACCAGCACCTCTTCGCCTCATTTTTTACAAGGACAAGAAGTCCTCATCATCACGAGCACCTCAAGTGACAGCGAGATGTATCTTCCAATCAAGCAAGTAGTATTCCAGTATGTTGAGATAACAAACAGTTGTGGCGTGCATTTTGAGGGTGAATGCGTCGTAGCGCGCACCGGACCAGGACTCGATTTCCCCGTCGTGACCAAACTCCGTAATGACGTCGTTCTCAGGGTTGGTGGCCAAGTCGAACACGAAGGTCATACCTGGTACAAAATTATTTTTGATGAATTTGTGCGCTACCCGGACAGAATCCCTAGCGGAATGTATGTATCCGCCGAGAATGTAAATGTACTCCTTGATGAGGGTGAGAAAACGGCTTGGGACGACGGCACTGCCACCACCACCAAACGGATTGTCGTCGACCGGGCTAGCCAAAAATTATACGCCTACGATGGTGATACGTTATTTATTGAAACAGTAATTTCAACCGGACTCGAACTCTCACCAACTGTCGCTGGTACGTTTATCATTTATAAAAAAACGCCGAGTCGCTATATGCAGGGGCCTTTACCTGGACTCACTGACGTCTACGATTTACCAGGAGTTCCATGGAATTTATATTTTACTCAAGATGGCGCCGTGATTCACGGTACCTACTGGCACGATAGTTTTGGCACTCCCTACTCACATGGATGTGTGAATGTTAAACCACATGACGCCAGGGCTCTCTATAACTGGACTCCAATCGGTACAAAAGTAACAATAAAATAACTAAAAATACCACAACACAAATTTGTTCTTGTGGCAATGTAATATACGCGGTAGACTACGGTACTTTGAAATATCGTCAGTTCTTTTCAACCTTAGCCTTAACAATAGGCTCAACCTTCTCCTTGGGATTAGTATTATCTATTCCTGCTACTTTTAGTGTGAAGCAGACTTTTGCAGCTACAAGCGCTGTCACTCTTGTTGAAACAATGCCAGCAGAAATTATCGAAGTTCAAACTACCGTCGACATTATATTAAGTGACGTTCAAAACTCAACATCCCATAACCGAGCGACCTTGGAGTCAAAACTGCTATCTATTCATTTAGACACAAATAAAAATGTCGCTTCAGAGACTAAACCAGAACTCCTCGTCGAAAAACAAACTACTCCATCATTAGGGTCATCAGTATTTACAGTTCCCTTCTTTTCGCAACTAACAGATATCACCGAAGCCTCCTGGAAAAAAGTTGGTTGTGGTATTACTGGACTCGCTATGTTGATTGAATATTACTACCCAGGTGAAATTGACTCGGTCGATACACTACTCCATGAGGGCGTGGCGCTGGGTGCGTATGACGACAGTGTCGGCTGGTCATACAGCGGACTAATATCGGTTGCTCAAAAATACGGAGTGACTGGAACAACACATGATTACAAAGGCTCAACGATGGAGGACGCGTTTGCCGCTATGAAGAAAGACCTAGCTGATGGTCCGATAATGGCCTCAGTCCACTACACCTTTAAACCAACCAACCCTATCCCCCATCTCGTTATTATTAGCGGTATAAAAAATAACCTCGTCTATTACAACGATCCAGCTGACACTACTGGCGGAGGCAGTATTTCAATAGAACAATTCAAAAGCGGTTGGAAAAAACGCTATATAGAATTTTATCCCGTAGGATGAAGCTTGAAATTATCGAGCCTTCGCCAACTCCATCTTTAGCAGCTCTGTCAGTAACTCAACCACCTTGGTAAGCAATTTAATTTTTAGCTCTTTATTTGCTGCGGACATTATAGTTAGCGCAGGAACTACATCCGGCACACATGAGGCCCACGGAGTGGTGCCCGACTGGGTATAGAGATAGCGTGCGTAGCCTAAGTTCCCAGCAACCGTATTCAAGTCAAATCCTCGTTTGAGCGCGGCGCTCGAATGTATACTTTCAAAAAATTGAAAAACGCCAATCATCCCACCAGCTGATCCGCCACGTAATACATTGCCAGCATCAGTGAACTGGCGAAACTTTGATTCGCAGCGCGCAATCTCAATCATGACTGGAGTGTCAGCAAAATATTCTCGCACCCGTTTTTCAATCTCAACCGGAGTTTGCACAATTGTGGATGAAGCTGTTGAAGTAGCGGTGGTAGTTGCCGTTGTGGTAGCGGTTGTCGCAGCGTGAGTCACCGTACTGCCCCAAGTAAACAATCCGCAAATGAGCACCAGGCTTAATGTAATTTTTTTAAACATAGAGTATTAGTATACCACTGTAACCAGGGTGGTGTTACCGTAAGAAAACGTGCCTTCATACGGCACTAGGTAGAGAGCCTTTTTCGCGTTAACATAATCAGATATGCCACCAACACAAAATGAAACAACGCCCACCATTCATGACCAGTCAAAACTACAGCCCTACCGCGACTTCCCAAAAAAGAGAACTATTCTCATAATTGTTTTTGCAATATTAGTAACTGCTTTCATTTGTTTTGTAGCAGTAGCGTTCATAGCAAAAGATACTACTCCGGACCAGAAATTATATAATTTCAAAACTAATATTGTCGAACCAGTTATTCGTGCGACCAAGCTATCTGACGATAGTGAGCTTAGATACACCTCATCATTACTAGAAAAACGGGTGGCGGAACTGCTTACCCTCTATAGCGATAAGGCCACATCCACTCCAGAAGTATTAGATAAATTAGCCAGTCTAACCCAACAGCACACTGGCGATAGTGTTTGGATTATTCAAAACACCAGTACGCTTACTCCTCAAGAAAAAATCCTAGCCTTGGCTAAAATTTCCAACACCGCCCGCGCTTTTGAGACACTAACCGACGTGTCAGAAGAATTTGCCTCTATTAAAGACTACAGTGGCGAGATTCAAAACGTCAGCCAAGATGGCCTGAAGGCAGAGGTAGAGCGCTTTGCCAGCACTTCTGACGCTACCAGCATCACAACCTTTATTGGCGAACAAATATCTGTCGTGGGCGAAGAAATTAAAACCGTCGCTCAAAACTCTCGCGCGCAAAAATTAGCTCTTGCGCGCATTGACGAAGCTGGTGAATACATTACAGATTCAAAATTTGCTGAAGCTATCTACGCTTTGATGCGCGCCCGCCAAGCGATTGCCGTCGACACCTATCTTTACGCCTCTGAACGTGAAGGGACAGGAGATACCGTTGACTTAGAAAACATTCCTGAGGGGAGTTAAGTCGTAAAGCTTTTAATTACCGCAAAGGCACCTAAACAGGTACCTTTGTTTGCTCAACCCTATCTGAGACCGTATACTGGTAACACCATGTGGCCCAAACTGAGCAAACAGCTCATTATTTTGTTAGTTTTTATTTTCATCAGCGCCCTCTTATTCTTTGCCATTACCAAAACTATCGCTCAGGATGTAGCCCAAGCGAAACAATTACAAAATGAAAAAATGCTGGCTGCTCGACCAACAGCACCAGTAACACAAGCCCTATCTGAAGCAACTACCCTGCCACCAGAGCAACCTCTAGCGGTAGTAGAACCTCCTACTCAAGCAACGTATCTAAAAGTCACCGACAGCTGTAGTGCTTATTATGGTGGAGAGTGCCTAAGGGTACGTAGTGGGCCCAGCACTACTTTCCCTGTTGTCGGCACAATTCGCAATGGCATGGTCCTCAAAATAGCAGACACTATTACCGAAAATGGCTTTGCCTGGCATAAAGTTATTTTTGATGAGTGGTTGCGCTACCCCGAACGTCACAATGGCGACTGGTACGTCGCAGCAGCCTACGTCACAATTTTGCAAGATGAAGGAACTAAAACACTAGAATCACATCCCCCAGCTTCTACTTCCACCAAATTAATCATCGTCGACCGGTCAGACCAAAAAATGTACGCCTACGACGACGAGGAATTATTTATGATGGCCACGACATCAACCGGACTTGATCTCACCCCTACCCCGCGCGGGACTTTTACGATTTTTAAAAAAATGCCCAGTCGATATATGCAAGGACCACTGCCAAACATTAGTGACGATTACTATGATTTGCCTGGCGTCCCCTGGACTATGTACTTTACTGAAGCCGGTGCCGCTATTCACGGTGCTTACTGGCACAATAAATTTGGCACCCAACATTCTCATGGCTGCGTAAATCTAGAACCAGATACAGCACAAGTGCTCTATAACTGGGCTGAGCTTGGGACTGTTGTAACTGTCCGAGATTAACCTAGGACCTCAAATAATAATTTAATACGGTATACTTACAGCATTATGGCTAATTGGGATAAAATCAACAGCAAAGGAAACGTCGACGACAGACGCGGGATGTCAAAAGCCGGTATTGGTGGTGCAAGTGTAACCGGCATTTTACTACTCATGGGCGTAACCTATCTCATGGGCGGCAACCCCTTGGATGTATTGCAACAAATTGATGTCAGTCAAATTACCGCCCCTCAGTCACAAAAGGACGCTGCTCAATTTGAAGGAGACGATAGCTACGAGCAATTTGTATCCAGCGTACTGGGTTCAACCAACGACTATTGGCAAAAGACGCTAGCGGCAGAGGGTGCAACGTATGTCGAACCAACACTGGTATTGTTTCGCGGTAACACCACCTCAGGCTGCAGTGGTGCCAGTAGCGCCGTCGGGCCACACTACTGCCCGGCTGATTCCACTATCTATCTCGATGAAACTTTTTTTGAGGAGTTAACTACCAAACTCGGAGCCGAAGGTGGCGACGTCGCCGAAGCCTACGTCATCGCCCACGAAGTCGGACACCATGTCCAAAATCTACAAGGCAGCCTAGCTCAAGGACAACGTAGCAACACTGACTCAGTCGCAACTGAACTCCAAGCCGACTGCTACGCTGGCCTCTGGGCCAGCTCACTACGAGATAAAGGTATTTTCGAAGTAAATGAAATCACCGAGGCCATGGGGGCCGCAGCCGCCGTCGGTGACGACAGCATCCAACAAAAAACTTCAGGTGAAGTCACCCCTGAATCCTGGACCCACGGCTCCTCAAAAGACCGCGTTGACGCCTTCACGACCGGATATGAAACTGGAGATTTTTCGAAGTGCAAGTTTTAAAATTACTTATTAAGTCTTACGTGGTAATCTAGAAAAGAAAACGCCCTAGGACGTTCCCTAGAGGCATTATGTGACACTTAAACTAATTTGGATCGCAACTGGCAAAACTTCATAGGCTTGAGTCTTGATTACAGCGTCTTCAAGAACTTTGATTTGCTTTCCAATAAGACTTTGCTGCTTGCTAGTTAAAGTCACGATATTGTATTTTCGGATATCAATAGAAATACCCAGACCAGGTTCATACAAAAAACCAATCTGTCCTGTACCGCCAACTTCCACAATGTTATCCAAAATAATCTGAATGAATTGAGTCATGAGTTGCACTGTGCCTTGCGTCGACACACCATCAACCTGTAGATTTCCGGAAATCTCAGCTGAGAAAGCAGTTCTTTTTGCAGCTAATTTTGCAGTGATTTTTTGCACGACAGCCTCCTTGATACAAGTTTCTAATCAACATAATACAATTATTCTGTTAAGTGTCAAGTTAAAAGACCTTTATTTTTTGAGAATCTAAACACTCACATCAAACATAATTAGAAGTTAACTATTCAATACGTTTCTTTTTTATTTTAAATCGTTCCACAACCCCCTAAACTTTACTCGTTCACTCTGAGCATATTCAGCACTTTCGACAATAAATCCAAAGGCTTCGGCGTGACTGCTGATGCTAGCTACTTTACTATCATATATGATAGTGGCCATGGAGATACCCACGTTAGCGGGTAGTGTTTTAGCACAATCTTTTGGACCAGTAGTAAATAAATAAGGTACCGCGCCTTTACCCTTACCCACAAACAATACCTCAGCAGACAGAGATCGTTTCTGCCTCCGTTCGTCAAACCAACGCAGAAAGGCACTATTAAATACTTCGTCCATCTGGGCAGTTGGCCAGATGATTTGGAGAGTGGTTTTATCATGCCACATGATGTCTTTGAGCAATTGTTTGATTCCTTCTGAACCTTCAAAAAAACGGAGCTTCGGGGTGACGGTATCTATTGAATTAACTAACGCGGGAATCGCTTCAGCTAAAAACTCCCGACTTTGTTCCAGTCGATCAATTTTATCAGCGAGCAATGCATCAAGATATTTAATGTCGGCTGCCGCAAACTCAGCCTTGCCTTCGATATCAAGTTCTACTACCAGATTAAGGGCAATCAGTGATTTTAATTGATCATACACAGACGGTCTCGTTATCCCAGTCCGCGCGGCTAGCACACGCGCTGGTGCCCGCCCTTCGCGCAAGAGGGAGAGATAAATTTTTTGCTCAAAGTCACTGAGGTCGAGACGACGGAGGGCTGATGAAATTTTTTCCATAGTTATAAATTTAGTTTATTACTTTACATGAGTCTTCGTCTTTGCGAGGTACGAAGCAATCCACGTCTACGGTTCTGGATTGCTTCGTTTGCGCTTCTTACAGAAGCTGTATACCTTGTCACTATTTTTTCAAAATAGCAGGCAAGGTCTTGCGAAAGTCTCTAAGACTTTCTCACTCGCAAAGACGAAAGAAGACTGGACGAACTTAGCCAAGTGTAGCAAATTGTCGAAATTCGTCAACAGATTTACTGTTTTAGTATATTGCCCCACACTGTTCTTAGAACCGATCTTTCACACCTGGAGAACCAACATGACGAATCCGATTCAAGTGACCTATGGCATCCCAAGCTGGAGTGACAAGGAATTCAAAGCCCGGCGTAACTACCGCTGTGCCAATTGTGAAGGGATTATCCCTTCCGGCACTAAGTACCAGCGTCACGTCGAGCGACTCGGTGCGAACAAGGGCGTCGACCCTCTGCGCAACGTCCACGTCCACCTCGACTGCACCGCACCGTGGTATCAACCAGAGAGCCCACACCGCCTCAAATCTGTCGGTAATCTGCCGGGACGTATGCCGCCAGCTGAAGTGTATGATGGTACCAGCTACTTTCATAAACCCAGCATCGCACTCACTAAAACTGAAGTGGGCACATTGCAGTGGCAACCGGAGGTAACCTTGGCCGCAAGAATCGCTTTCTGCCCTAAGCAGTACATTGCACAGAATGCCATGGCAGAAATTGAGGTCACGCTCAATATTGTGATGACCGCGATTACGCAAGCCGCCGGCAATAAGCGCAAGGCGATGAAACTCAATCACCTGATTGAAGCCATGTCGCACTTGCTTGACCCAGTTTCCATCAAATTAGCATCCGAGTGAGGCAACAACAATTAGACTGGCACCAGTGTGCCGGTCTTTCTTATTGACAAACGTTTAACTTAAGTTAAACTTTAGTATATGGCAACTAAAACCTCACAAAAAAATATTGGTTTAAAAGAACTTCGTGAAAACATGGAGCAATATATCAAGCGCGTCGATAACGGTGAGTCCCTTACTATCTACCGTCGCTCTACCCCTCTTTTCAAGATGACCCCTATTTCAGATGACGATGATGAGCGTAATTGGGAATCTGTCATAGACTTTGTTAAAGAGACTGGAAAAGCAATGCCTATGGAAGAACTCCTAGCTTCCATGAAATCCTATGGACAAAAATCAAAAGTTTCTTAAACGTTTGAACAGTAAAGAGTTTGCTAACCTGGAGAAGGTTTTGCAAAAAATTCATAACCAGCAGACAGACGGTTTAGATATTAAAAAACTATCTGGACACACTGATGTGTTTAGGGTGCGTGTCGGAGATATCAGAATTATCTTTCTTGCCAATCGTACCAGCACTGACATTTTGGAAATAAGTCGTCGGAGTGAAAAGACGTATCACAACTTCTGATAAAACAAAACACCATCCACTGGATGGTGTTTTGTTTTTTTATCTAACTTTACACTTACCTAGTCAAACAATAGGTCGCACTCCCGGCTATCGGTGCTTCGGCGTGATTGGGGGCGCAGACAGTGAAGCGTCCGAGGGTGTCGGTTTGGACAGTGTACTGACTGTCAGCTGGTGTACCACCCTCGGGGTCAAATGGTAAGGCGCTTGGAATATAGGTTGGGACGAGACAGGTTAGATCGATGTTGGCTGCGGCCGTACCAATGTTAGTAGCAGTGTTTGTCACTGAGTCAGAGGCGCAGGTAAAGACGCCTTTGTTATCAGCAATGTTTTGTCCGATGGCATTGAGAATAGTCGAGACGTTTGATTCACGCTGGGTGTTACGGGACTGGGCAAATTGGCGTGAGGGATTAATAGCGACCACGACAATCGAAGCCAAAATGGCTATGATGCCGATAACTACCAACAACTCCATCAGGGTGAATCCAGCACTCGAACGAACTTGTTTACTTGATGTGGTCATACAATTTTTGTTTTGTTATGAACTTTACAACATAATAAGAACTACCTTCCGTTACTCTGTTATTAGTATATTCCTAATTACGAAAATAATTTTGACGGCAGTGCATAACTATGGCATGACGGCCACTTCTCGCCATGACAATAATTCTGGAGTAACTAAGGGAGGCACAATTGGTGGTGATCCT
>JAYVHQ010000009.1:0-5950 GCA_043771035.1 Candidatus Kaiserbacteria bacterium
GAATCAAAATCCCACCTTGAAGTACTCACTGATCATCAAAGTGACAACAAACTAACGGAACAGCAAAAGAAGAAAATCAAGGACAAAGCCATTAATCAAAAGTAATAACCAGTTTGCATTTTTCCCACAAAAAGGCATAATAGCAGAGCTTTGAAAAAAGCCTCGAGGTAAAAATAAAAAATTGCCATCTTAGCTCAGTTGGTGGAGGTGAGAAAGAGTCAAAACTCTTTCGAACCACTTGTCACAAGTGAGTTGCGTGGTAAAGAGAAGGAATAAAGTTTAAAAGATAGAAAAACCAAATACGCCATCTTAGCTCAGTTGGTAGAGCAACTCACTTGTAATGAGTAGGTCGTCAGTTCGAATCTGACAGATGGCTCCAAATATAAAATGCTCAGTTGGGAGAGGTAAAATTGGGATGGGACCCATTTTTACCACTTGTAATGAGTAGGTCGTCAGTTCGAATCTGACAGATGGCTCCGATGCGAGAGAAATGGAGAAGGTAGCGAAGCGGGAAACCAACAAAAAATACCTTTCGGAAAGTTAACTTTCCGAAAGGTATTTTTTGTTGGTTTTGCCGGACTCTGTCCGGCCTTCTCCATTTCCGAGCGAGGCCATGCTGTATGCTCTGCATACAGAGGGCTTTTATACTTTCTTCATCCGCCAACTTCTTCCATTACCCTTATTTAAATTTCTAAAGTGAGGCGTAAGTGAATGGCAGTTGGGACAGAGTAGCCGCAAATTATTTTTGTGATTGTTTCTAGAATCACCATCAATATGATCAACTTCAAGTGGAACTTTTTTGTAAGGCTATGAACCTTATTCCATCCGCACAAACTACACCTTTCACCCCCAGTTTTAATTAAATATTTTTTAAGATATTTTGAAACATTTTTAGTTTCTAAAATAAGCTGTCCACTTTTACAATCAGTAAGCCATTGTTTAATAAAGCCTTCGTATTGATAATCCTTTTGACATTGATTTGAGCAGTAGATTTTTTGTCGATTAGACAAGGATTTAAAACATAGTAGGCAAGTGCTCATGATCATAATGATACCATATGAAGACCAAGCGATGGTTGTTAATTTTACAAACCCCCGCAACCCCTATACCATATACCCATGTCAGTAAAAATAACCTACTTCGTCCACGGCACGACTACCGACAACGAACAGCATATCTCATCCGGCTGGAATGACGTCGAACTGTCTGAAGAGGGAATTAGTCAGTCTTGGGAATTAAGTGACCTAACTGAACATCTACAATTTGATGCTGTCTTCTGCTCTGACTTAAAACGAGCGGTTGATTCAGCCGAAATCACTTGGGGTGGGAAGTATCCGATTATGCAAGATGCACGCCTCCGCGAATGTAACTATGGTGACTTTAATGGTAAATCCTCATCCATAGTTGAGCCACTACAAGAGAAATCAATTTCTACGCCAATGCCAAATGGAGAGAGTTACGAGATGGTACAAGAACGAATCGCTAGCTTTCTTACTCATTTAAAAAAGAACTTTGACGGCAAACATATTGCCATCGTAGCTCACAAAGCCCCTCAGCTAGCTCTAGACGTGCTGCTTAATGGAATGACGTGGGAAGAAGCCTTCGCAGCTGACTGGCGTAAAACTAAGGCTTGGAAATCAGGTTGGGAGTATATTTTGGAGTAAACGCCACTTGTTCGTCTTTTTAACATACAAATCTAAGTTTAAAGTAAAGAGTGAAATTTCTACAATCTCTACCTAAACCGATCGTACTTTGTGGTCTGTCTTTGCGAGTCCGCAGACGAAGCAATCCAGGGTATCATTAATAAACTCCTAGATTGCCACGCCTGCAGGCTCGCAAAGACCTACGAAGTGTCGGTCTATCTCTCTGTCACGTACATTCACCCCACCACAACCTTCTTACAGAAGCTGTCCACTCATTGGCTAGTTTGTTTCGCTAACTCACAAACTAACTCAATGAGTCTTGCGAACTGGGTTCTTACAGAACCTTTACAGGTTATCGTTATTTTTTCAAAATAACTGACAACCTTGTAAAGAATGACTCAAGTCATTCTTTACCCCACCCCAGTTCTCACCCCAATCCACCACTTTTTTTCCGCACCTATTTGAGGTATACTAGGTGAATATATATGGAGGATTCTAATCATTTGCTGCCGTACGCCCGTCGCGCTGACTTTCATGTCGGCAGGGCTACTGAGCTAACTGGCCGGCGGTATTATCTGTATCGCTTATTTGAAATAATGCCTGGACTAGCTTCCTGGTCTACTCTCATCGGGGTTATTTTGATGTCGATCTACCTGCCGTTTATTGCAGCTTACTTTATTATTGCCTTTGCACTATTTTGGGTTTTGAAAACTGGCTTTCTGTCATACCACCTAAGGTATAACTGGAAGCGATTGCAGCATCACATAAAATTAGACTGGGAGGCCTTGGTGGCCGACATGCCGTACCAGCATATTCATCAGGTTATTATCTTGCCGTTTTATAACGAGCCTGAATCGGTGATCGAGGCAACCTTGCAGTCTCTTGCTAACACTAAATACGACAAGAGTAAATTGATTGTTGTGCTTGCGAGCGAAGAACGGGCGGGTGTATACGCTGAAAAAATCGCAGCCGACATGAAGGCAAAGTGGGGTAGTGTCTTTGGTACATTTCTGACAACCGTACACCCGATGAATGTACCAGGTGAAATGGCTGGTAAAGGATCAAACGCAGCGCATGCCGCCGAGGAAGTGCGGACCAAAGTCCTTGATCCACAAGGTATCAGATACGAAGAGACCCTCGTTTCTATTTTTGATATTGATACGGTGTTGTATCCTGACTACTTTAACTGTCTCATTTGGCACTTTATAAAAGCGGAGCACCCTTTGAAGTCTTCATTCCAACCCGTACCAATTTTCAATAACAACATGTGGGAGGCGCCGGCTCTCGCTCGGGTGGTAGCTATGAGTAGTACGTTTTGGGAAATGGTGCAGCAAGAGCGTCCAGAACGAATGGCTACTTTTTCTTCACACTCAGTGAGCTTTCAAGCACTCTACGAAGTCGGATACTGGCAAAAAAACATGGTGAGTGAGGACTCACGAATCTACTGGAACCTGATGTTAGCAAATGACGGTAAGTACGACGTGATCCCATTGTCCTACCCGGTATCAATGGACGCTAACGCCGCCCCGACTTTGTGGCGGACTATTGTGCAGATCTACAAACAACACCGCCGGTGGACCTACGGAGTAGAAAATTTCTGTTACATTTTGTATCACTTTGGTATCAATAAAAAAATCCCGCGTGGAGTGCGAGCAAAAATTATTTTGCAACAAGCAGAAGGGTACTGGTCACTGGTGACAAACCCCATCATGCTCTTCATTCTTGGTTGGGCACCAATATTCCTCGGGAGTCCTGAATTTCATGAAACTGTACTGTCATACAATCTACCGATTGTCGTCCGGGACTTACTTATTCTCGCCATGTTTGGTTTAGTAATTTCATCAATTATTTCACTGTCTCTTATTCCACCGCGCCCAAGTGATAAGAGTCGTTTTCGGTACATTGTCATGGCCTTACAGTGGTTTCTGGTACCGGCGACGATGATTGTCTTTAGTGCTATTCCGGGTCTTGATTCACAAACACGTTTGATGTTTGGCCGCTACATGGGCTTTTGGGTTACTCCTAAAACACGCAGTTAATTTATTTTTATATGCATCCACGACTTTCAGAAAACAGACCAGTAGTTCAGCCGTTGCCACGTGCACGTAGGCGGTTTGTTTTTTTGACGATGCTCCTATTTTTTATTGGGGCTGTGCCCGTGTTCGTTTTTTATGCTACCGGCTACCGGTACAATTTTATCGAAGGAGCTAACTCCATTACGACTACCGGCGGACTGTATATTACGGTTGGTGCCGCAGATGGGGAAGTGTATCTCAATGAAAAGCCTGTCCGTGATATGCGTATTTTCCGTAGTGCCATTTATATCCAGAATATTATTCCCGGGATGCAACGCGTCCACGTCCAAGCACCCGCCCTGCATACCTGGGTCAAAGACCTGCCTGTCTATCCTTATATTGTGACTGAAGCCGAATCGTTTAACCTACCGATAGTGCCGCAGGTGCGCCCGATTGCACAATTTACTAATGCGAGTGGAGTGCTCGTATATACCGGCGTAGCCAGTGGCACGAAATTATTTGCTGGTGTCTCGACCACAGTGCCGTTTAATATTGCGTCCAGTACTGCCACGAGTACCTATACTCGTAATCCAGAATATGATTTCGTGGTAGCTTTATTTGCTACCACTACCGCGACTTCGACACTTTTAAATCGAGTCGTTGATGAGGTAACAACAGTAATCAAAGGTAATGTCACAGCCTTGCCGGCCTCTACTACAACAGTTGCCACCACTAGTAAGACGGCGGACGATTTAGTTCTTAGTGAACGGGAAGGGGACATCTATGTGACCTACATCGGTTCAAAAAACTCCACACCATACTATTTCTGTGTGCCCAAAGCCACCTTAGCCTCAACCAGTGCGCTCTATGGTAAGCATGTGATGCTTGGCGTAGCTTCCGCTGTCGCTTCCGAGATAGTTGCGCCAGCGGCCGACCTTCCTACCGAACGTACTTGTCGCTCTGAAATAAAAATCGACCGTCAGTGGCAGACCGTTCTCGACTTTGATTTTTTCCCGAGCAGTACGGATCTTATTGTTCTCCATTTAAGTACGGGCATTTCCGTTGTTGAGGTTGATGATAGATCCTGGCAGAATACTCAGATGCTGTATAACAAACCGGTCGATGAGCTCGTTATCAGTAATGGCAGACTGTACGCAAAAAGTGGTACCTTTATCTTTGAACTCATAACAGTCTTGGAGGCGGTTTAGTTCTCATGTATCTTTCTATGTCAGTAAAAATCCCTGTTGGTCACATCCACCCGCTCTCACAAATGATAGCCGAGATAAATCAGATTTTCGCTACCATCGGATTTGAATTTGCCGAAGGTCCAGAACGAGAACTGATTAAATTTAACTTTGACCTGCTAAATGTACCCAAGGATCATCCGTCACGGGACATGCAGGATACGTTTTATCTAACCGATAATCCAGAATCTGTGATGCGCACTCATACCTCTCCGGTGCAAGTGCGGTACATGCAATCACACCAGCCACCAATCAAGATGATTTGCCCTGGCAAGGTGTTCCGCAATGAAGCTACAGACGCTACGCACGAAGCCCAGTTTTTTCAGCTCGAAGGTCTATGGATTGACACTGACGTCTCACTCGGTCATATGAAAGGAGTCTTGGAATATTTCTTCTCCGAATTTTTTGGCGGGGAAGTTCAAGTGCGGTTCCGCCCGAGCTTCTTTCCCTTTGTAGAGCCTGGGGTGGAGGTTGATATGATGATCGCTCGAAACGACACCAACAAACTCTCAGGTAAATGGATTGAAATAATGGGTGGCGGTATGGTTCATCCAAGTGTGATTGAAGGGGCAGGTCTCGATGCCTCTAAATACCAAGGTTTTGCCTTTGGTATGGGGGTTGATCGGTTGGCGGTACTTAAGTACGGCATTGATGACATTCGTTTGATGTATAACGGTGACCTAAGGTTTGTTACACAGTTCTAGCTATTTATAATTGTATGAAAATTTCCCACAACTGGCTCCAAACATTTTTTGATACGCCACTACCATCTGCTTCGGAACTGGAAGAGCTTTTGACCTTTCATTCTTCTGAGATTGAAGAAAAGGTCATTGTAGGGAACGATACGGTGCTCGATGTAAAAGTATTGCCCGATAAATCAGCTTGGCTTTTGTCACATCGTGGAGTAGCTAAGGAAATTTCTGTCATCACAGGCTTGCCCCTTAAAGCCGATGCTTTTTTGTTGACGCCAGATTTGTCACGACAAACAGATAAAATTACCATCAATCTTGAAACACCTAACTGTGATTATTATGGGGCTGCTCTTGTG
>JAYVHQ010000010.1:0-16120 GCA_043771035.1 Candidatus Kaiserbacteria bacterium
CTAGATCAAGCTAGTGATTTAGAGGACGTGCTAACCCAAAATGGCTGGAGTAGAGACACTTTTCCGCAAGAGTTACTCTAGCTAGCGTTGCACAGGAGAGCCCTAGGCGGAGCTTGCTGGATTTCGAAAGCCGGCGCAGTATTGCGCCGGCTTAGTTTTTTTCCTCAATCACGAGCATGGTCTCTGGGTTAATGTATCTGACTTTAATCTGAACTTCCTCCAGCAGCCTGATCATTTCCCAGTTATGCATGAAATCACCAAGCTCAAACCACTCTTCAATCTCACCTCGATCATTCAACCCTTCACTGAGAGCGGTAAATCCCAGCCTCTCTCCAAAGAATGGCTTTTCGGAGATAGTGTAGTAAGGCGCAAAGACTTCTATACAACCAGTATCCCGAATTATAGCCAGAGCAACCGCATACTGATCATAATCCCTTCGATGCCAGAACAAACCATCTGGCAAGCTCAACACTCCAAGCAGTGGCACGAGCCTCCCTTGCTCTACTTTGTACACAAGACAAGCTGTATCTTCGCTATCCACATCACACTCAGTGTATGACAGAATCACAATCTTACCCTCAAAAGGGCTATCGGTCGTCATAACCAAACCCTCCTTTGCTGGTTTCTGCTTAGAGCATAGCAGGTTGCTCCATTATTACAATCTAAAAAGAGAAGGCATTCGATTTTCATTTTGCCTAGGAGAGTCCTAGGCAGAGCTTATGATCTCAATCTCGAAAGTATTAATTATGCAGACGCGATTCGTATTCTGAAACTAATTTATTTAGATTGATTCCATAATGAGAGTACTCGCTATGATCTTCATTTCCAGGACCAGCGCTCCAAGAACCTCTCCATGCATTTTCAAAGTATTTTTTTGAATCATAAACAATCATTATTGCACGAGCTAAACCTGCAAAATTAGTAGGTTCTCTCAAATTACTCATAACTGTACTGAGATCTTTCGGGATGATGGAATCAAGTTTTTTAAGAGTAGTAATTCCCATAAGATTCATTTCTTGGATGATACGCTCTGTTACGTCATCTTTGGGACCGAATTCTGGTTGAATTAATTTAATATCACCAAAGCGTTGTAAAAGGAAACTTCTAAGTGACAGTGAGTCAATTGTAATATCCAAATCTCCTTTGGAAGTCTTTTCATTCACTTCGTTACTATATGTAGAAATTTCTTTCGAGATTCGACTGAACTCATTGTCAGCAATCTCTAATAAACCTGACAAAAGACTAAAATCCCTTTTAATCTTTTCGGGAAGAATTGAGCTTGGTTTATAAATTTGATTATGACCTATCTGGGCCCATGCATGTTGAAGAATTGTTCTTATCTGTAACTCTGCTTTTAGACCTGAAAATCTTTTATATTCAGGGAGTTGTATTCTTGATTCAGGTAGTTTAATAATCCAATGATGGGACTTGTAACCTACTTTATCAATACCTAAACGCTCATCAACTTTTACAAAAGAAGCATCAAAAACGTTAGGTAATAGTTCTTCAATTTTTTTAATATCAGAATAAACATAGGTCGCAACACGAAATCCTGCTAGATCATTTACAGACTGTATGGTATCAAATTTTCCTAATTCAAGCTTTCTTTTCAAGCTCTCTGACTGCTTGCATCTAGACTCAACAAAGACAAAGTTACATTTTTCAAGATTTAACACTTCTTCAAGAATGGTTTTAAGTCTCAACGAAAACTCTTCGTAGAGGGTTTTCACCTTATCATATTCATCAATCATTTCTTGCACTTTTCTCTTTATCATGCTGCCGGACTTGGACTCGAACCAAGATGACAGGTACCAGAAACCTGAATCCTACCATTAGATGATCCGGCAAGGGATCAATGTTCAATTCATTAATGCTTCTACTCACAACTGATTCTGGTTAGTTGTGAGTGGCTCTATAGTGCCAGAAATTGAAGAAGTTTCAAGTTTGAGGGTGGGTGTGGGGGTTTTGAGGGAGGTGAGGGAGGCTTAGCCTCCCTCAGAGTTGACGTGGATTGCCACGCTGCGCTCGCAAAGACGATCGGTTATTTGGAGTGGACTAAACGCCAGCCGGTTTTGTGGTGGCGGGTTTGGGTGTCTGTGGGTTTGTGGTATTTCACGTGAGTGATGCTGCTGTTGCGCATGGTGAGAATTTTAAAAAATAGGAAGAAGGCTCGGATGAAGCCCATTTTGTTGGGGCGAATCATGTGTTCGGTGAAGAAGCTGATGAAGACGGAATGGGAGACGATAACGACGATGCTGTCTTCGGGCATTTTCTCAAGATGCCGCCGTGCGTGACCGAGGCGATGAACAAAGACCTCGTACGTTTCACCGTCGTGCATAGAGCTTTTTTTGTAACCCGCAAACCACAACGCGATGTATGACAGTCCCCTCAGGCCAGTCATCCGTTCTCCAACAAGGGCATTTGGTTGGTGCAACTCCTCAAATGGTTTGTATGATTCGGGAATGAGTCCAGTGAGCTTGGAAATAAACGAGGCACTTTGCATCGCCCGGACGTTGGTGCTCGTGATGAGATGAGTGGGCTTTTTAGTTGCGATAATTTCCGCCGCTGTTTTTGCTTGTGCTGTTCCCTCTTCATTTAAACGCGTATCCAAATGTTGGTGCCGATGCGCCACATTGCCATCTGTCCGCCCGTGCCGTACTAAATAAACTTCCATATTAATTTTCATTCCAACCTATAAGCTTCCACGTATCAGCAAACTCAAATGTAGTAATACCAATGTTTGTCATATTTCCAATATGCTTTTTTAGATCAATATTAAAGACAGGGTTGTATTCTTTATTATGTAAAACCAATATAAATAACGATTTAATAATTGATTCATGAGTTACAACTACTATCGAAGTTTCTTGCAGTTGCTCGAGAGACTCCAAACCTCCACAAAGTCGCTTGTGTAATTCTGAATAATTTTCAGCATCTTCGTAGTGTGCATCGGGATCATCCATATACATTCGCTTGATAGATTGGAGGTACAATTGTGCCTCTTCACCGTCTTTTGATTTACCTGACATAGACGAGGCATGTTGTACTCCACTAAAAAAATTTTCCACAGTCATTGGAATCCCTACTTCTGATTGAATAATTTCAGCAGTTTGTTTTGTGCGTGAAAGCGGACCTGAAATTAATAATGCTGGTTTGAGTAGTTTTACTTTTTGAGCCAGTACATACGATTCTTCAACACCCTGCTTGGTCAATAAGGCATCTGGGCTTTTAAAAACAGCAGCCTCGTTTCCTTCTGCCTGACCATGCCGAACAAAATATACAGTTTTCATACTACGGAGTTGTGGTTACCTCTACAATCATGATTTCTAGTGGTAGGTGTGGGATGGGTGAACGAGTTGTTTGGTCTGATACAGTAAGTAGTTTGTGCAATAGATGTGAGTTAAGAGGGGTGGTCGTAGCGCCGGCTAGAGCAGTGAGAGTGTTGCGCATTGATTCACCAAATGAGGCCAAGATGTCTGTTGTGTTGCTTGGGCGGTTGCGCAGGAGCATGACGGCGCGGACGTGTTCGAGGAGGAGACGGACGAGAATTTTAATTTCAACGTGGCTCGCTACTGCACTCGCTACCGCCTCAAGACCCTTATCGGTATTTTTCTCGTGGAGGGCCAGGAGGATTGAATCAATCAACGCGACCTTGGGAGCACCAATAATAGCGGCTACTTCATCGGCACTGCCAATTGTGTCACCTGACGCCATGATGACTTTTTGGGTGATGCCAAGCGCATCACGAAATGAGCCGTCAGCAGAGACTGCAATCAAGTCGGCAGCATCGGGACTCAGGGTGAAGCCCTCGCTTTTAGCGACATCAGTGACGGTACTCGCTAAGACAGCTCGGGACGGTGCGCGCAACTTAAACACCTGGAGGCGGGACAAAATTGTGTCGGGCAACTTTTCTTCTTCGGTCGTCGCCAACATAAAGACCACATGGGCTGGTGGTTCCTCTAGGGTTTTAAGTAAGGCGTTAAAAGCCTCTTTGGTCAGCATGTGTACCTCGTCGATGATATACACCTTATATTTTGATTCAAACGGGACGGTATGGACGGCTTCGCGCAGCTCCCTGATATCATCAATTCCCCGGTTACTAGCCGCATCAATTTCGTAGAGGTCTACAGCCGTCGTCCCAATAGCGCTGGCGAAAATCCGCGCCAACGTCGTTTTACCCGTACCGCGTGAACCAGAGAATAAAATCGCGTGTGGGATAGATTCTTTTTTGATCGCCCCTTTAAGGACCGTGACGATATGATCTTGGTCACGGACTTCGTCAAAATTGCTGGGACGGTATTTACGGTATAAAGCTACGTGATCAGTCATAGTGGCCCAATTATAGCAGAAAATCCGCAAAACAGGCGAGATTCTTTGTTAAAAAGCCAGATTCCTGCGTCACGGTACAAGTGTACCGCTCCTTGCAACCTGTCTTTTTGCCGCGAATCTCATCCTGTTTAGAGAATTTTTTATACTTAAAAATACCATCATCCTGACGTAGAATTGTTGATAAATTGGCGTAGTATATCGACATCAGCTTTGATATTTGCGCTTTCTAAGATGATGTAGCCAAGTGTGTACACGTGTCCGCTAATAGTTTCATCAAAAACGGCGACTAAAGTCCGGTTAGCGGCGACAGTGTACCCATGTTTGCCGCCGAGGTAACCGGGTTCACTTGCTACCGGATTATTATTGAGCCAGCCGGTGTACGAGCCAATGTACTGCGGTAAGGTTGAAATATCAAATACATGAGGTTCGTTTCTAAAAACTTCAGAAAGTAACAGTTGTAAGTCATTGGCAGTGGAGATATTATCATCAGCCAAACCTGAAGCATCAACAAAAACTGTTTGGTTAGCACCTACCGTCTTTGCCCAACTGTTCATAGCGGTGATGAGTCTACCTTCTGTTGCTCGCACTAAAACTTTAGCAGCATCATTTGACGACTCAAGCAACAACGGGAACAGTAGGTTTTGGTATGAATAATTTTGACCAAACGCTAACTTCCCCGCTTCACCCCCACCCTCAAGGTCGGACCACGTGATTGATGTGGTCGCCTGTAGATTAAATTCCCGAACTAATGTTGCTGCTGCAAATAATTTGGTAACTGAAGCGATTGGTACAATCTGCTCGGCACCTTGAGCCATGAGCGGCCTACCGGTAGCGATATCGAACACTAAAAATATTGGAGCTGTCAGTTTAGGTGTAGTATCTTTTGGTAATGTTAACGCCGGAGCTAACACTACAGTCGCACGTGACTCAAATTTTTGCGCCACATAGACAGAGAGAGAAAATATAATAGCGAATATACATATTGTGGGTAGAAGATAGGGCGTTGTTTTATGGCGATGACGCATAATTTAGTTATCATATCATCTAAAATTTGTAATTTTACACAACGACTTTGGATTGCCGCGCTTTCGCTCGCAAAGACGTTTCACTTCCGTACGTCTTTGCGAGCCACAGCGCGGCAATCCAGACATAAAAAAAGTGGGTGCCCGCAGGCACCCACTTTTTTAGTTCTCAGATAAATTAAATTATTTAACTGCCTTCTTTACATCAGCTACTTTCTTTGCAACTGCCTTTTTAGCAGCTGGAGCGGCCTTCGCTACTGCCTTCTTCACAGCGGGCATTGCCTTCGCTACCGCTTTTTTTACAGCCTTCTTTTTTGGTGCCGCTGTTTTTTCAATTTTGTTCCAGTATTCTTTCATTTCTTTTTTGAAGCCAACAATGTCTACCTTTGAGGCCTCTTTTACTTGCGAGTACACACCACCGACAGTATCAATGAGTTGCTCGTATTCTTCTTTGGACATTTCCTTAGCAGTCTCAAGTTTTTCGAGCACCTCAGCCTTTGCTTTTAAAGCCCAGCTTTTTACAGCTTTGCGGTTTTTACTCGCTCCTTTACTGCCATAGAGAAAGTATGTTCCAGCGGCTGCAACCGCAGCGGCTGTTAGGCCAACGCCTAGACCAATCTTTTGCGTGTCAGTGAGCATTGCTTTGTTAGGTGCTGATTTCTTTGTTGCCATATATGTAAAATTATTCCTTATCAGTAATTATTAATTCTTTTTTGGACCTCGAAGAACGTTTTTTCTGGCCTCCGCCTCCAGCGCGCGCCATAAAACTAATCAGATGCGAAATTAAACCACCGCCTGCAACGAAGTTGCGGGCTGCCTGGATATCATCGGCAATCAAATCACTACCCGCCTCTATCCGAGCTAATATAGCCCGCACCGAAACTAAGATTTTAATGATTAGATACATTGCTACACACGCCATAATAGAAAATACTATCGTGGCAAAGCTCGCAATAAAAAAGAAGATATTCGCCTGTAAAATTTCGGTCATCTAGTACAGTATACCGTGCGACGAGTGAAGTGATTGCAAAAATGCGTGGACAACAGCTTCGACTTGCTCTGGCGTCTCCTGCTCCATCAATTGTATTCGTAGTGGCACCGCTCCAGGAAAACCGTTGACGTAGGCTTTGTAGTGTTTCTTCATCACCGAGAAGTTTTTAAACGGCAGGAGTTCACAAAATAAATAACTATGCTCCACCATCACACGTAAACGTTCGGGGATTGATACGTATTGTATAGCGGTATCAGTTTTGTCAGCGGCAGAAATATCCTCAAGCGCCACACCATGCGTGGGTAGAGTTTTGAAACGCAGTGGCAAGGCGGTTGTCGGATGAAAAAACCAGGGATTACCAAAGAGTGCCCTGCCGACCATCGCACCATCCACACCTGAGGCGGCAATTTTTGCTTGAGCATCTCCTTGTGACAATACATCTCCATTACCAATAATAAGTGTCGCGGGTGACAGTTCATTTCGAAGTTCAACTACACGAGCAATTCTCTCCCAGCGCGCTGGCACTTTACTCATATCTTTGCGGGTGCGGGCGTGAATAGTGAGCGCAGCGAGATTTTCCCGTAGCAACACCGGGATCCACTCTTCGAGCTGGTCTTGATGATACCCCAGCCGTGTTTTCACAGAGACTGGAATCCCACCGTCATCAGATTGGGCACCACGCTGAGCAGCGCGAATTACCTCTACGGCCAATTCTGGCGTCTTTATCATCGCCGCTCCACAACCCTGATCAATAATCGCTCCGGCTGGACAGCCCATATTAATATCCACTCCATCAAACCCCAGCTCGAGACACAGCGCCGCAGCTAGCTCCATATGCTCAGGGTTGCGCGTAAATAGCTGCGCCACAATTGGACGCTCAGACTCGTCATAATATAAATCAGCCATCAGCTTTTTCTTACCGGCAGGAGTGGCGCGCACCAGCCCGTCGGCCGCAACAAACTCCGTCCACATCACATCAGGCCCACCCACACTACCATCGGCCCGAGTATGTGCCGAATATTTAGCAATCATCCGCCGAAAGGCCACATCAGTAACATCTGCCATCGGAGCGACAGTGAGAAAAGGGGTAGGGAGTGTTTGCCAGAAATTGCTCATAAAAAGTATGTGGTTGCGAAAGATTTATATCGGTAGTACTGTACAAGAAGAAACGAAAAACGCAACAACAGGTGGAGGAACATGGGCAAAATAGTTATCGTAACAGCGAGAGAAAAATGGACAGCTGTAGGTGTGAGCCTCGAGCCATTACCAACTGAGGTCACCCTCTCGTGCCGAATACGAACATCTCTAGATAAATACGAACCGACGGGACTTGAATTCTTGTATGACCCAAGTATTCCGAGTGCGATCATTTATGAACTACAGCAGCGATTGCGTCTGTACAAGCCAGAATTCTCGAGTGCTACCATCCCGGCCAGTCTGGTGTAAGTCACCCGCTCTAAGCAACCGCAATCCCTCCGTCACCGGGGGGATTTATACTGGTAATTCTTCTTCTGCAGGACGTGACGGCAGAATTGGTGCTGCTGTTGGCACATCCTGCTGCTTTTTTTCTTCATCAACAGTTGGGCTCGTACTCGAAACACTACTACTCCCCACCCCACCCACTTCCTCATTTACAAACACCTTATTCCCAAACCGTAGATCAATGTACTGAAAATTTCCTGGTCTAATGTCACTGAATTCTTTTGACGCGAGGATCGTACGCAAATTATCAAACACCTTAGTGGCATCATCACGAAGCGTTGCTTTAAATTCACCACCACCAGACAAAATATAAAACACATCACCGGCGGTATCTGTTTCTATTTGGGTAACCCTAAATTTAAGATTCAGGTCAACCAAATCCACAAATTTCTCCATCGTATCGAGGTCATGTCTTTCAGCCAAAGTTGTACCGACCAACATATCCCGTCCCAGAGTGCGGTAACGCAAAAAGGCTCCGCCCGATAATTTTGGCGCAGCAGTAAAAGCATAGCCTGCTTTATCTACAAACAAACAGTCCTCACTCAGACGCTCCTTACACCAAAGCGCATACGGCTCGTATTCATCAAATTGTATAGCCAGAGACGTACGACTGTCACGAGTGACAACCGGATTTTTCATCCGCGGAATTTCCGAAATTTTACTCAAGATTTCTTCTTGTGGGTACCACCAAGCGAACGAACGAGGAATGATACCTATGTATGAACCAACTAAGGTTTCGCTCGTAATTTTCTTCACGAGATCATGAGGAATAGTCTCTCCACCAGAAACAGACACTTCTGTAATGGTCAGCATTTTAATTCGTGTACCGTACCATAAGCCAGCAACAATGAGTCCTACTAATGAAAAGAGGCTAGCCCCCACCGCCAGCTGCTTGAGCAGCATAATTTTGCTTGGATCAATGACCCTGCGACGCACCTTACCTTTTTTATGGACAGCACTTACCTTTTTAAACATTGCCATTATGCTACCACATCCACGATCACTCATTGTGTAACGAGGTGGATCAGGCCAGCAATGGTAAATAATCTATATCTGAGACACACAAAAACTCTGCAAACAAGGCGCGATAGAGTACACAAACGAGTAACCCCTCACACTATCCAAATACTTATATAATGACGTCTTTGCGAGTGAGAAAATCTGGGGGATTTTTGCAAGAGGTTGCCTGCTCTTTTAGAAAAAGAGCGACATCCTGTACAGCTTCTGTATGAAGTGCAACCTAAGCAATCCAGTTACTACGTCGGTTTAACTCTGGATTGCTTCACTGAGGTTCGCAAAGACATTTACGGTGCGGGGATATACAAACTAGACGTATCTTTATACGATGAGGTTGTGTTCAACAAGAACAACACAGATCCAGAGAAATTTTGTTTGCCTACTTGGAAATAATAGCCTTGCCGAAGTATTTTTGCAGTACTTGAGGGATCACCACACTGCCGTCCTCTTGTTGAAAGTTTTCGACGAGTGATACCAAAATTCGCGGGGTGGGAATGGCGGTGCAGTTGAGTGAGTGTGCGTAGCGCATCACGCCACCCTCGTCTTTGTAGCGAATGTTAAAACGACGGGTCTGAAAATCGTGGAAGTATGAAGCTGAGCTAATTTCGCGGTAGGTTTTTTCGCCCGGGACCCAGAGTTCAATATCGTATTTCTTGACTTGACCTTGCCCAAGATCGCCACCACAGTTAAGAACCGTGTGGTACGGAATCCCAAGTGACTCGATAAACTCTTCGGTATTACGGTTTATTTCTTCGTGGAGACGGACACTCTCTTCGTGTGAGGCAGCGCAGAGGACAACTTGTTCGACTTTGAAAAACTCATGCACCCGAATGAGTCCCCGTGTATCTTTGCCGTGACTACCTGCTTCCCTACGAAAACAAGGTGAGAAGGCGAGGTGCTTAATCGGAAACAGCGACCCATCGAGCACTTCGTCAGCGTAGTAGCCCATCGTTGACACTTCACTCGTACCAATCAAATAATCTTCATCTTGCGTTTTGTACACATCCTCCGCATCATTTGGTAAATGACCAGTCCCATACAGATTACTTTTACGGACAATTGATGGACCAAGCAGATGCTCAAAACCTTTGGCACCAAAAAAGTCATTGGCGTAATTCCAAATCGCCCAAGACAAACGGGCTCCGTCACCTGTCAGGAAGTAGCCACGAAAACCGTGTACTTTGACACCCCGCTCAAAATCAACCATTTTTAAAGCCGTCATAAGCTCAACATGATCTTTCATAGAAAAAGCCAGAGGCGCTGGCTGCTCGGTCGTACCGTCAGGGTTCCACACTTTTACTTCGAGATTATCAGCGTCGCTGTCACCGCCAGGCACAGACATATCGGGAATGTTTGGTACTTGGAGCATCAGTGTCTTCCACTCATCCATTAGAGGTTTAAGCTTTTCTTCATCAGCTTGAATTGAGGCCTTAAGGGTCTGCATTTGTTCGATCAGGCGCGCCCTCACTTCAGGCGTCGCTATCGCTACCTCGGCTGAAACGCGGTTCTGCTCGGCTTTTTTAGTCTCAAGCTCCGTCATGATACTTTTTCGAGCGTCATCAACCACGGCCAACCGGTCTAAATCAATTGTAATTTTCTTTTTGACCGCCGCCATCTTTACCAGCTCCAGATTCTCTCGAATAAATTTAATATCTAACATAGTCTTACTAGGATACTAGAAATTACAGTATTTTCAATACACATCAAGGAATCCACCAACAAACAGTGCTACTATAAAGACATGAGTTCGTTTGAAATACGGGAACTAACCTCCAACGAATTTCCGTCGTTACTGGCGGAAATTCCCCAGCCGCCGAAAGAATTATGGGCAGTCGGTAATCTTCCCTCGCCTGACCTCACCCTTTTGTGTGTTGTCGGGTCGCGCAAATACACGACCTACGGTAAACAGGTTATTGAGCACCTACTGGGTGGACTGGAGGGCTATCCGGTAGGAATAGTGTCTGGACTGGCTCTCGGTGTAGACGGCCTCGCGCACGAGGCCGCACTGCGTCACGGATTGTATACCATGGCCGTTCCTGGCAGTGGACTGGATGAGTCCGTTCTCTACCCCGCCTCACACCGTAACCTCGCCCGTACTATTGTAGACGCGGGTGGTGGACTATTGTCAGAACTACCACCTGTGACTCCCGCTGCTCTCTGGACCTTTCCGCAGCGTAACCGGATTATGGCCGGCATGTGCAAGGCGACACTGCTCATCGAAGCCGGAGAGAAGTCAGGCACACTCATCACTGCGCGTATGTGTGTTGATTATAATCGTGAACTCTTAGTTGTGCCGGGAAATATTTTCGCCGCTAACTCAAGAGGTACACATCAATTTCTTAAACTTGGAGCTACTCCAGTAACTGAGTCTACTGATATTCTGCGTGAATTAGGTATCGACATTGACAGAGAACCCACTCCAAAAACCCTGCCGCTCACTTCCCCGCTTGAAGCAAAAGTACTGGCGCTCCTGCACAATCCTACCGACCGCGATACACTTATTCGGCAACTGGAACTCCCGGTGAGTGAGGCGGGTGTGCTCCTGATGCAGATGGAAATGACTGGTTTGATTGCACTTGAAGGTAACCTCTATACTGCCCGGTTATAAAGTTGTAGTTTGACAGAACCCCTTAAACCTAGTATTTGTTACTGAACTATACATAATATGAGTACTGCTACTAAAATTAAAAATACCCTCGTCATCGTCGAGTCGCCAGCCAAAGCTAAGACTATTGAAAAGTATCTTGGTACTGGCTATAAAGTCATGTCCTCAATCGGGCATGTCCGTGACATCCCCAAAAGTAACAAAGACGCTGTCGATATTGACGGTGGTTTTATCCCCCGCTATATCAATTCCCCTGGCAAAGAACGCGTCATCGCCGGACTGCAGGCAGCTGCCAAAAAAGCTGATTTGGTCCTCTTGGCGTCTGACCCCGACCGTGAAGGTGAGGCGATTGCCTGGCACGTATCTGAGTTGGTAAAATCAAGTAACAAAAACCTCAAGCGGGTGGTATTTAACGAAATTACCCAAGACGCGGTCCGCACGGCTATCACCAAGCCCCGTGACATAGATATCAATTTAAAAGAAGCGCAAGAAGCACGCCGGATTCTCGACCGTTTGGTTGGCTACGATTTATCAGGACTGATTTGGAAAAAAGTGCGTTACGGTTTGTCTGCAGGCCGAGTTCAGTCTCCTGCTCTGCGTATCGTTATGGAACGAGAACGGGAAATTCGTGCCTTTGTGCCGGAAAATTATTTTGTACTAACCGCCCATACCAAAGCCAAGAAACTGGCAATTCCTTTTTTATGTACCATTGAACCAAACGTAGAAGCGGAAGCTAACCGGATTAAAAAAGTTGGCCAGGCGAATGATTGGGTTGTCAAAAACATTAAGGGAACAGAAGCAAAACGCTCACCAAAACCACCATTCACTACCTCAACGCTCCAACAAGTCGCTTCCACACGCCTGGGCTTCTCTCCCTCAAGGACGATGGGTGCAGCACAAAAATTGTACGAAGCGGGACATATTTCCTATATGCGTACTGATAGTACCAATATGAGTGCGGTAGCGCTGGCACAGATTTATTCACTTGTTACCAAAGACTTTGGGCGCGAGTATCTGAGTCCTCGTACCTACAAAACCAAAAGCAAAGGAGCGCAAGAGGCTCACGAAGCCGTCAGACCAACTAATTTTAGTAAACGTACCGTCGGAGCGACGGGCGACCAAAAAGCTCTCTACGAGCTGATTTGGGCACGAACCGTAGCCTCACAAATGGCTGACGCGACAATGCTGCGGACAAAAATGCTGGCTAACATTACGAGTAGCACTGACACCATTCCTGATTTTGCTGTTAGTGGCTCACAGATACTATTCCCTGGCTGGCTTGTAGCCGACACGCGCGCTCGTGGTGAAGATACTGAAGTGCCAAAGCTCGCAGTCGGTGATGCGCTTGACCTACAATCAATCGATATAGAAGCTAAACAGACCCAACCGATGGGACGTTATAGTGAAGCGGGGTTAATCAAAGAATTAGAAAAGCGTGGTATCGGTCGTCCTTCAACGTATGCCTCGATTATGAAAACTATCACCGACCGGGGATATGTAACAAAAGAAGGACGTACCTTAATTCCCACCGATACCGGAGATGTAGTATCGAGCTTTCTCGAACATAACTTTGCTGATTATATTTCTGACACGTTTACCAGCGATATGGAAGATCAGCTTGATGACATTGCGCTCGGTACCCGTACCTACAAAAAAACGCTCACTGATTTCTACGGACCGTTTAAAATCGTTGTCGCAAGCAAAGAGGACATACCAAAACTGACGAACCTCGGCGCTGGACCGGCTGGCTTCCCCTGCCCAGAGTGTAGTAGCGACATGGTGATCAAACTCGGCAAAGCCGGGACATTCTTGTCGTGCGACAGATTCCCTGACTGTAACGGAGCAAGAATGATTGATGGGAGCGAACTCAGACCCGACGCTCCGGTCGGGCAACATCCTGAAACTGGTGAAGACATCTTTGTTATGAATGGTAAATTCGGACCTTATGTACAACTAGGACCCAATCCCGAAAAAGTAAAAGGTAAGAAACTTCCCAGTCCTAGACGAGCGAGTTTACCTGCCGGGATGAAGCCCGAGGACGTCACCTTAGCTGACGCTGTAAAATTCCTCCTGCTTCCACGTGAACTAGGACTCCACCCTAAAACAGGCGAACCAATCATGGCCAACACCGGCCAATATGGTCCATACATCGCTCACGCTGGTGATTTTAGGTCACTTAAAGGGGGCGACGACCCGTACGTCATTACCTACGAGCGAGCCATGGAAATATACGCTCAACCAAAAACAGCCCGCAAAGGTGAGGTACTCCTCAAAGAACTTGGTTTAAATCCCCTGACTAAAAAGATGGTAAACGTCTTTGAATCAAAATCCGGACGATTCCTAAGAAAGGGTTTTAAAAGAATCAGCATCCCCGAAGATATGTCGACTGATGACATCACGATTGAAGTGGCAATCGATTTATTGAAGGGCTAAATATAAAAAACGAAAGCGCCTTATATAAAGGCGCCTGACTTCGTCAACGTATATTCGTTAAGAACAAAAGAATTTAGTGGGTGGGCCGCAAAACGGCCCGACCCGAACACCTGCTCGATGGCTCAGCTAACCAGAACCTGATCTGGCATGATTTTGAAATGTCCTGTCCCGGTAGGGATAAGGACTCCCTTTTGGATTGTCACATTCGTCGGCATGACTTTCTGAAGTGGATTCAGCCGGTCAAACAAAGCACCATCATCCCGAAACGGAGCATCATCACCCATATGCTGAAATTGACGGTCACGTGCACGCCCATAGCGCAACACATGACTATTTTGTCCGTCGGGAACCGTTTCGTGCAGGTTTACCCCGTACTTGAATTTCGGCTCATCATTTGTTTTTTTCATGTTTTTTCCTCTTCCCGCATTTTTACGGGTTTGCTTGTGTACCTGAGCCCCTCTAGCATCAGGTCTGGTCGTCTCCCGCCGGCAAAAGCAAGCGGAACCAGGTCAGTATTGAAACACAACTTGCACTATTCCGCAACTCTACTTTTTACCTAGTTTAATAATTAAATTTTTTACCACCTTTATAATCACTCACAATACCCAAACACTCATTTAAAATCTTCGTCTTTGCAAACCTCAGTGAAGTAATCCAGAGTCACGTTAAATAAACTCTTGGATGACCACGCCTGTGGGCTTTATACAAAAGCTGTCCATCTTATCACTTGCTTTTCAAACAAGTGAGTAAAGTCTTGCAAAAATCTCCCAGATTTTCTCCCGCAAAGACATTCAAGGTATGAAGGGCTACCCACTTTTCTCTTGCTATCTACTCTAAACATCTCTACAATAAACGTATGAAAACAGCGGAAGACATCATCGGACAAATCCACTCTACGTTAACAGAAGACAAAGCGCTGATTACTAAAGCGTATAATTTTGCAGCCGCAGCCCATGATGGACATAAACGCTACTCGGGCGAGCCGTATATGGTTCATGTCTCCAACGTCGGGTTCAAACTCGCGGCTATGGGCATGGCCCCGCGCACGGTCGCAGCCGGACTCCTTCATGACACTATCGAAGACACACCCGTGACTGTAGAAGACATCAAAAAAGAATTTGGTGACGAGATTTTATTTTTGGTTGAAGGAGTCACAAAACTGAGCTCAGTCCGCTACTACGGTACCGACCGCCATAATGAATCACTCCGAAAATTATTCGTAGCTACTTCACAAGACATTCGCGTGTTAATCATTAAGTTAAACGACAGGCTGCATAACATGGAAACATTATTTCATGTCCCCCCAGAGAAACAACTACGAATCGCCCGCGAAACATTAGAAATCTACGTACCGATTGCCCACCGTCTCGGGATGGGTAAAATTCGTAAAGAACTAGAGGATCTCGCCTTCCCTTATGTGTATCCTCCCGAATATAAAAAAGTAATTGAGGCACTCGAAAAAAAAACTGGTAAATACAACGAGGCACTCGAACGAGAACGTAAAGTGCTACAAAAAAGGCTGGCGGATGCCAAGCTGGTTGATTTCCATACTTCATACCGCGTCAAAGGCTTATTTAGTTTGTATCACAAACTAAAACGCAAAGACTGGGACCTGGCCGTTGTCTATGACTTGCTCGCGATGCGTGTGGTCGTAGGGAGTATGGAGGATTGCTATCGTACCCTGGGTATTATTCACGAACTCTGGCGACCACTACCCGGGCGAATGAAGGACTATATCGCCTTCCCAAAACCCAACGGCTACAAATCCATTCACACTACCGTCACCACGCAAAACGGGACTATTTTGGAAATCCAAATTAGAACCAAAGACATGCACCAGGAATCAGAATTCGGTATCGCCTCCCACCTGATTTACAAACAACCAGTAGTAGCCCCCGGTACCAGTAGTATGTTCTCGAATTTGATTCCCGCTCTGTTTCGTCCTTTTACCAGACGGGCGGCGGTTGATGAAAAAATAAAGGAAACAAATACCTTTGACCACAAAGACAAAATCCCAAAATGGATTAACCAAATCGGAACTATGTACACCAAAGAGCAGGGCTCTGAGGCGGATTTTATCAACGACATGCGTGACGATTTTTTTACCAATCGTATTTTCGTCTTTACCCCGATTGGTGACGTGGTTGATTTACCTGTTGGAGCCACACCGGTTGATTTTGCTTTTGCGATTCACTCAGAAATTGGTAATCACATGGCCGGCGTCAAAGTAAATAAAAAACT
>JAYVHQ010000011.1:0-3952 GCA_043771035.1 Candidatus Kaiserbacteria bacterium
AAATTTTCCCAGCTCACATACTGCGGGAGTGAAGTTGAAAGCACGCCCCCGGTCACATCATTCCCCCCGGCGCTAGCGGCGAGCGTCACCGTGTACGAAGTTTTTGTATCAGGAGCCGGCGGAACTGGACCGACATCGATAAAGCCTGGAACATTGCGAGAGACCGTCCGGGCTACTGCCACTGACGAAGTAAACTTAACCTCAGTTTTTGCAGTACCGACCAACTGTTCGGTAGCGCTCGTTTCATTCACCCGCCTGGCGTACGCATTTGCGGTCAGAGCATATGACGGAGTAGATTTTTGGTCACCTGGTTTAAGAGTAAAAACAAATTTTTTAGTCGCCCCTGGAGCAACTGAGCTCAGACTCTTATCACCAGACGGATCAAATCGGATAACATCTTTCACCGAATCATAGAAACCATTATTTACTTGGACGTTTTCTCGCACTAAAATATTACCTTTAATAGCCACCTCCACCGCCATGTCGTAGAGCGTCTGATCTAAGGTATTTTGAACTGAAACTTCAACTTGCGTATCCTTGCCCGTCGGCAACGTTACAACATCTGTCAGCAGACCATTCACTCCAATCCCTACATCAATAAACGGCTGCTCGATCACGAAGTCGGCGGTGGCGTTGGCTAGTACCGATCCAATAATAAACTGATTATCTTGCTGGGGTGTACCGGCTGAAAATTGAATCTGAAATTCTTCGGTTTGCTTACCAACGATATTACCCTTAATGATAATAGTGGTTGATTTCTCAGGTAGCAGTTCTTTTACAAGCCAGGCACTCTCCCGAAAAGCCGGTGCGGGCTCAGCGCTACTATAGTCGAAATTGGTAGGATAATTAGCGGTAATCAGTAAGTCTTTAAGTGGGGTCGAGGCATTAGATTGAATAGTTAATTTTACCTCGACGTCTTGTCCAGCGGAAACTTTTTTAGTCGATTCGACCCGAATCACTACTGGTGATGAGCTGATTTTAAATGTCAGAGGGTCGCTCTCTTTATAGAAAGTACCGTTTGAATCAACTAACCGGTACTCGATAGTAGCTTTTAGTTGCCGCTCTTGATTCTCTTCACCATACATCACCGCTTTGAGTGGGGTATTGATTGCTTCACCTGCATTAATACGATTGAGGGTAATTCTTTCTTCATATAAATCTTTTGCAGGCGTATCACTTGATTTAGTGCCAGCTGGATAGTTTATAATCAGGACTGCTGATTCAATCGGCACTTTATTTTGATTAGTTACTGCTACCTGGATATTCATCACTTCTCCCCCGCCGATTGTCAGCGGGGCAGTAATAGCAATGCTGATATTCTTGTTTGAAATTTGGCTATTGCCAAACATGAGATACAGACTTGAGAATAAAATAGCTAAAAGAAACGCTCCGAGTGTTCCTAGAAGAATAATTGTTCGGTATGAATAACGCCGGCGTTTTTTTGACAAAATAGTTTCGTGGATTTCAACCGTCGGCTCATCTAACACTTCAGGCCTATGATCAACTGGATGTATATCGGGCATTTCTACTGGTCTTTGTCCGGCCCACGTAGTAGCTGGCGTTTGGTTTGTTGGCGACAACGCATGTCTATCTTGCGCATGGGGTGTTACACCACGTTCATACAAACGCCGGCGCATTTCATCTATTTGAGCTTGATCTCTTAGCACTGACATATAATACTACTGAGTATATCATTTATAACTACAAATGACTGGCGGTAGTCGCTTTATCTGTGACTGATTTTAAAAGCGGTAACAAATCAACACCAAGTGGTTGTTCAAGTAATGTACCCAGTGGCGTGTCAAAAACTAACAATAACTCACTCGATTGAGCAATATAACCTAAACTATATAATAAGCGCGCGACCAGCACCTCTTCTAGCAAGGTCCGATGAATTATTGACACACGGACTAGATGGCTGAGCCCTAACATGACTTCATCAAATAATAAGGGGTTCGGCTCCTCCCCGGCCACAAAACGTCTGAGCAATTTACAGACACGAACAATACTGCCGCGCACGGCTCGGGTGCCGGCTTCGGCAAACAGATTCCCTTCTGACTGCACGCTACCGATACGCCAGCCAGTTTTACCCTTGATAAGCGAGACCGTAATCACACTAAAATCCTGCAGAGCAAACCGCTGACGACTGCGCTCCTCACGGACACTGCGCGCAGTCGCATAAATCATCCCGGCTGTTTTAGTGAACAGCAAAAATGATTTATCAGCAGTATTGTTATCATAGCTTCCACAGATTAATGCCTCTGTGATGTACGTTTGATAGGACATTATATTTTTGTCAGAGCGATAGTGAATGTATGTTCACCAGCTGTCACACTTATACCAAACGCCACTCCAAACATAATCTCAACTGCGCCCACTGTTTTTTTAAGAAGTTCCTGATGAGCCAAAATTGCCACCTCTCCCGCATCACTAGTCGCTATGTTGAGTGTAATTCTATCACTCGGCGTAAGGCTCGCTTCTTTACGCATATCTTGCACCGCGCGCATTACCTCACGGACAGCTCCTTCAGCAATCAATTCTGGAGTTAGTTCGGTGATGAGTTTAATTCGTGGACTATTGTCTTCCCCTACTCCGTCCAAGCTCACCTCTTTAACATTGAGCTCATCTTTGATCAAATCCAGCAGCTCCATATCAGGCAACATCGTCGTCCGAATGAATAACTCAGACAAGGGTTGTCTCACTTTAATATTGGCTTTCGTGCGGGCTTCGAGTCCAGCTGTGACAAACATCCGTACTTCTTTCATTTTTTCAATGAGATCGGTCTGGACTTCCCCGCCCGTAGGCCAGGCAGTGAGATGGACACTTTCGGCTTCACTCTCTTCCCGGACTGCTCGGTAGAGATATTCCGCGTAAAACGGCATGGCTGGGGCCATGACTTTGGCGAGCTCACGCAAGATAAAGCGTAGGGTTCCGAGGGCTAGAGATTTATCCTCAACATCATCATTTTTGAGACGTTCGCGTGAACGACGGAGATACCACACTGATACGTCGTCAATAAAATCAGCAATCGGTCGATTGGCTTTATCAAGTTCGTATGATTTGTATCCGGCTGATACTTCCACAATTAATTGATTGAGGCGGGCGATAATCCAGCGATCAAGAACATGAGTCGAGTCCGCCTGAGCCAAAGTTTCACCGGCAAACATTTCGTACATCGCCAGCACGTTATGTAACCGACCGATATTTTTACGCTGGAGTTCTAGGACTTCTTTTTCAGAAAAATTTAAATCTTCCGCTCGCATGATGGGAGCGGTGAGCATATAGTAACGGACGGCATCCGCCCCGACACGATCCACCAACTCCATTGGGTCAGGATAGTTTTTTAAGGACTTAGACATTTTTTTACCATCTTCAGCCAAGGCCATACCGTTTACAATCACATTCTCAAACGGCGATTTCCCGAATAGTGCAGTGCCGAGCACAATCAACGAATAGAACCAGCCGCGCGTTTGGTCGAGACCTTCCGCGATAAACTGGGCGGGGAATTTCGTAGCTTCAAATTCATCACGACCCTCACCCATAAAGTGATGCTGGGCGTACGGCATCGAACCCGATTCAAACCAACAGTCAAAAACGTCAGGTACTCGCACGAGCTTTGTACCATCAGTATCGACTAATGTAATGTCATCAATATAGGGACGGTGGTAATCAAGGGTGTAGTTGTCATTGTGAGGGACTGGTGTAAACGGTAGTTCACGTACTTCAGCATTCTCAAAATAGCCTTCTTTTTTTAAGGCAATAACACGAGCGTGGTCGGCACCTTCGGCAGCACAGCGCAGCGCAAAGGTTGAACTAGCATGACCAACAATCAACACTGTTTGATTTTGGTGAGTGGCTTCATAGTCATAGAGGAACTCCCCCGCTCGTTTGATAAGGTCGTAGCGGTTCTCTACCCCGGGGATTACTTTGGTAAATTTTTCTTCCTCGCTTA
>JAYVHQ010000012.1:0-5046 GCA_043771035.1 Candidatus Kaiserbacteria bacterium
TGTTCACGGACAAACATAACAAAGTGAGGAGCGCGAATTCCCGATATGGCTTGGGGTAAGAAATTTACCGTTTCGTCTTTTGCTTGGTTGTATTCATCAGCGGTTACTAGACCGCTCTCGAGCATTTTGCGCAAGGTGGTGTTTTTTCGGGTATCAAGATCTGTCCTATTGTTACCATAAGGTGAGAGGTAGGTTGGAGCTTGGGGAAGAGAGGCTAGATAAGCGGCCTCAGCCAAAGTAACATCACCAGCTTTTTTACCAAAAAATGATTGTGCTGCTTCCTCTACGCCATAAATAGTGCCACCATAAGGTGATTCATTTAAATAAATACCTAAGATCTCGTCCTTAGAAAGATTCCGCTCCAATTTAACTGACAAAATTGCCTCTTTAACTTTGCGGGATAATTTTTTCTCGCGCTGTAGAACGGAGTTCTTTATTACTTGTTGGGTAATAGTTGATCCACCTTGTCCGCCCAATAAATCACCAGCAGTGGTGTTTACTACCGCAGCTCTCACGATTGATTTTAAATCTATACCAAAATGGCTGTAAAAACGCTCATCTTCGATAGCAACAGTCGCATTTTTGATATAACGTGAAATATTTTCATAAGGCACAATAGTTCTTTTGACATCTTGGTGCAGGTCGTAGAGGAGAATTTCACCAGTGCGGTCATAGATTTTGGTGGATTGAAGAATACGCCGGTCTTCAAATGATGAGAGGTCTGGTATTTCTAAAGTAGAAATCCAGATCAGTAAGCCACTGACCAGTAAAACAGTCCCTACAAAAAAGACAATTAAACCATCGATAATAATTGTTTTGTAGTTTTTCTTCCACCAGGCTTTTGTTGTGAGTTTTTTGAACATAAAATGTTTGCGTATAGTGCCAATAGTAGCATGTTTTGTCTACTGTACCGGGACATCTTGTGTGGTACATTATAGGGATGAAATTGTCAGAGGAATTACAAAAGCGGGGTTTTATCCATCAGCACACGAGCGAATCATTAGCTGAGGTACTTGATACTACAAAACGAACGATATACCACGGTATTGACCCCAGTGCTGATTCAGCCCATGCGGGCAATATGGTTGTTTGGTTGCTTTTGCGCCATCTCGCTAACGCGGGGCATAAAATTATTTTTTTGGTGGGGGGAGGTACGGGTATGATTGGGGATCCGAAACCAAATGCTGAACGGGTGCTTCAGGATATTGCAGTGACCGATGGAAATGTTGAAAAGATTAAAATCCAAGCGGAGCGACTTATTAGTGTAGATGGTGCCTCAATTACTTTTGTAAATAATAAAGATTGGTTGGCAAAAGAAGGTTTGTTGACGTTTCTGCGCGATATTGGAAAACATTTTACGATAAATGAATTAATCAAAAAAGACGCGATAGCGACTAGGCTCGCTTCTGATACGGGACTCTCATATACAGAATTTGCTTACCCACTCCTTCAAGGCTATGATTATTTGGTATTAAACCGTGAATATAGTTGTGACGTGCAAGTCGGTGGATCTGATCAGTGGGGAAATATAGTGGCTGGTGTTGATCTCATTCGTCGTAAAGAGAAAAAAATCGTTCACGCGGTGACTGTGCCACTGGTGGTTGATAAATCAACCGGTAAAAAATTTGGTAAAAGTGAAGGTAATGCAATCTGGCTTGATCCTCTAAAAACTTCTCCGTATGCTTTTTATCAGTTCTGGCTTAACACCAGCGACACTAATGTCATTGATTATTTAAAACTCTTCACCTTCCTCTCTCTTGAGCGAATTGCGGAATTAGAACAAGAATTAATAACTAGTCCAGCCAGTAGAGTAGCGCAAAAAGAACTTGCTCTAGCCGTCACGAGATTTGTTCATGGTACGGATGTGACAGATGCTGTTATAAAAGTAACCAATATTATTTTTAGCGGCGGTGAATTAAACAGCCTTTCGGTTATGGAAAAAGAGATTTTACTGGCTAATGCCCCTGTGTGTGAAGTCACTCAACCTCTGACGGTTATTGAGGCTTTAGTTACATCAGGTCTTGCGACCAGTAACCGAGAAGCGCGGACCTTTGTTGAAACCGGCGCAATTCTAGTAGCTCAAGAAAAAATAAGTGATGTAAAAAAAATAATTTCTTTGTCTACCTCAGAGTTAGTGTTACTTAAACGAGGTAAAAAGAATTTTGTGATTTTGTATCAGGCTAATTAATATAAAAACAGCTCCCGAAAGGGAGCTGTTTTTATATTAGAGTTCGTCTACATCATCAAAGGTGTCGAATTCAACATCCTCCGCGTCATCTTCAAGTTCAGCATCACCTTCCTCGTCCTCATCTTTTTCTTCAGTATCTTCCGCTACTTCTTTTTCAGATAAAATACCAAAACCTTCCATTATATCATCCTCTTCCTCTGCTTCATCAGCTCCTACTTCATCGAGTAAATCGTCAGCTAAGGTCGCGTCCTCGTCATTTAATTCATCAGGCTCTTCTGTCTCGTCACCATTTTGTACAAAGTTATTGATCATATCTAATTATTATGTAAATGTTGTAACAAAAGTTGCTCTTTTTTGCAACTGTTGATTAGGTTCGTCCGAGATTCTACTGGTTTCGGCCAAATTGTGCAAGGCAGGTAATGCCAACGGCAATAGCGTCATACTCATCGTCAAGGGCATGCGCTGGTACATTGGGTACCAAACGATTAACCATTGAGAATACAGCTGCTTTATCACTATTGCCGTAGCCAGTAACGGCCACTTTTATTTCTTGAGGCCCAAATTCGTAGACAGTACAGTTGGCTTCTTTGGCTAAATAAATAATAATGCCCCGAGCCTGGGCAACGCCAATGGCAGTTTTAATATTTTTATTAAAAAACAATGTTTCAATGGCGACTGTGTCAGGCATATGCTCAATTATTAGTTTCGAAACAGCGGTGCCAACCGCAAACAACCGTTCAATTAAATCACTTTTTTTATCAGTTAAAACACACGTCGAAAAAATAAGATGTTCCTTGCCGTCGACATATTCCATTACCGCCACCCCCAATCTGTCATATCCGGGATCTATCGAAAGTACTTTCATTTTGTAATTTTAGCACCTTAATAAAAATACTGCCTTACAATGAGAGAAGGAGTAGAAAAGTTTTAGGTGCTAGGCGGCACCGAGTGCAGAGTTGAACCGTACTTTTGTACGGTGAGACTCTAAACGAAAGTGCCAACAACGCAGATAAAGATTCTATACTTCTTCGGGCCCATCGGCGGTGGTAAAGACTTCTTGCACATCCTCTTGATCTTCAAGTTTTTCGATCAAATCAGCCAACCTCTCGCCATCCTCGTCACTCAAATCAACTGGGTTCATTGGAACGTAGCCGTCATTTGTTTTGGTGAATGCCCACGAGGCCGAGCCTGGACCACCGAGAGCCAAACCGGCTTTAGTAAAGATACTACGGATTTCCGGTGCCGTTCGATTGTTGTTGTCGGTCACAGCGGCAATTAAAATAGCAGTGCCCCCAGGACCAAACGCTTCAAACATTACTTCTATCAAAGCAGCACCACCAGCGCCTGAGCCCTTGGCTACCGCCCTATCAATATTGTCTTTCGGCATTGAGTCAGCTTTAGCTCGTATGATGGCGGCCTGAAGGGAGGCCGAGGCTAAATTGCCCCCAGCTTTGCGCGACTCCATTGCAATGAGCATCGAGTGTTTTGAAAAAGTCTTACTACGTTTACCATCAGTAGCCGCTTTTTTATGTTTTATCTTTGACCATTTATTATGTCCACTCATGTGTTAATTGTAGGGGAGTAACGCTTTATTGACAAGTGTTACACTTTTGTTACACTAAGCACAATATGACAACTCTCAAAAAAAGAATTAATATCTCAGTTTCTGCTATTGTTGAGCAAGCTGTTTCATTGCTCGCTAAAAGAGATGATGTGCCACAAGCAACAAAAGTGACTGAACTCCTGGAGTTGGCTTTGGAGCTGGAAGAAGATACTTATTTTAGCCAGGTGGTAAAAAATAGGTTGACTAAAAAAGTTGATTGGCAAAGTCATACTGAAGCGTGGAAATAGATATGTATAATCTGCACTACCATCCCTTGGTTGTGAAAATGGATATTCCAAGTGTTAATGGTTCGTGGCAGAAAAAAATAAAGGGTGGGATTGAGTCAAAACTCACACTAGATCCGTTACTATACGGTAAACCATTACGGCGTGATTTGCATGGCTGTTACAAATTGCGGGTAGGTGACTATAGAGTGATTTACTTCGTAAAGGAGACCGATGTGTTCATTGTAGTAATTGGACACAGACGAGATGTCTACAAAACAAAACCAGAGTTACGGTTAGAGGGTAGTTTCTAAATGACTATAAGCAGTCGCTGACGCAATTCGTCCCCTGGGCGTACGTTCGAGGAGGCCTTGGCGGATGAGGTAGGGTTCGATGACGTCTTCGATAGTTGATTGCTCTTCGCCGGTTGCGGCTGCGATAGTGTTTAGTCCAACTGGGCCACCACCAAATTTATGGATGATGGCTTCGAGCACTGCCCGATCAGGGGCACCGAGTCCCAAGGTATCAACTTCAAGTAACTTAAAAGTTTTGTTAACAATCTCTGCTGTTAAGTCGCCCTTTTCCAATTGAGCTAAATCACGACAGCGTTTAAGTAGGTAGTTAGCGGTGCGTGGGGTTGCCCGGCATCGTCCAGCGATACTATTCATCACTGTGGTGTCGGCCGTGACTTTAAGTAAACCAGCTGAGCGGGTAAGGATATGAGCAATCTCATCATCTGAATAAAATTCCAACCGGAATGTTCCTCCTGAGAAACGACTACGTAGTGGTGCCGAGAGGAGTGAGATGCGGGTAGTGGCGGCCACTAAGGTAAAAGGTGGCAATTCAAGTTGGACTGTCCTCGCCGACGGCCCTTTGCCGATAATAATATCGAGCACTCCTGACTCCATAGCGGGGTAGAGAATTTCCTCAATCGTTTTAGACAGACGATGGATTTCGTCAATAAATAAAACGTCACCAGGACTGAGGTTGGTTAAAATTGCAGCCAAGTCGCCTACGCGCTCAATCGCAGG
>JAYVHQ010000013.1:0-25790 GCA_043771035.1 Candidatus Kaiserbacteria bacterium
TTAGAAGCGCATGACATTGACGCGATTGGCTACCCCCAAATTGCTATTACTAAAATCGCTCCAGAGAATCCGCTTGGATTTACCGCGACTGTCGCTGTTCTCCCGACAATTACTTTACCTGATTACAAAGCGCTCGCTAAAGTAGTAAACGCTGCTAAAGAATCAACCGACGTGACAGACGCTGACGTGGAAAAACAGATCAGTGACATCCTCCGCCAAAAAGTAGCCTACGAACGCCTCCAGAAAAAAGCAGCTGCGCCAACAGAAGATACGGCCACTGAATCAACTGTCGAAGAACCAGCTATTGAAACCGCCGAGGATTTAGCTAAACTTCCCCTTCCAGAACTAACTGACGAAGTGGTAGCGACCTTAGGTCAACCGGGGCAATTCACTACAGTAGACGACTTTAAAGCTAAAATCCGTGAACACCTAGCAATTGAAAAGAAACAATCAATTGAAAGTGCGCACCGAGCCAAAATCACCGACACGATTATCGAGGCCACCACTATAGACTTACCCCAAGTCCTGATTGACTCTGAACTCAATCAAATGTTCGCCCAAATGAACGAGGATCTCGAACGTTCAAACCTCAAAATGGATGACTACCTCAAACACATTAATAAAACCCAAGATGATTTAAAGAGTGACTGGACACCGGCAGCAGACAAACGCGCTAAATTACAACTCGTTTTAAACGAGATTGCTAAAAAAGAAGAAGTGAAGCCTGACCCAGTCCAACTTGAGGCTCAAGTAAAGCAGCTGACTGACCAGTATAAAGATGCTGATAAGCATCGAGTGGAGATTTATGTTTCGAGTGTCATGACCAACGAAGCAGTAATGAAGATGCTAGAAAGTCTCTAAAGGCACTTAATCTACTGCATTAGCCTACGAAAAAAGACCCTCGCTGGACTATTCGTCCCACTCGGGTCTTTTTTCTTGTCTTTCTTACAGAAACTGTCCACTCATTGGCTTAACAGCTCAATGAGTCTTGCAAAAGCGTCCCACGCTTTTTCACCTTGTATCTCAAGCACTTTAAGAAACTTTTTGTTTCTTTGACTAAAATATATTCGTTCGTCTTTGCGAGGAGGAGGTACGACGACGCGGCAATCCACGTGTAGCCTTAGTGTACCTTGACCAAAAACCAATATATATATATATATATCATTAAATTCTGATCACAGATCGTGTCAGAGAAAGGCTGTGAAATGATTACCCAACATATCGGAGGCTTGGACATCAGCACTGGTCGCGGAACTGGCTGTGCATATCCCTACGGCTGGGACGATGAACCTGTCATTTGGCCAATCGAAACCCGCACCTGAACCCTGGCCCGTTCGGTGATACAACCCCAGGCACGTCCACGTGCCTGGGGTTTTCTTTTTTCTCATTGATTTGCTATAGTAAAAATATCCAATGTCATCTGATCCATAGTAGACTAACGTCGAACAGGGGTGACCGGATGCGATTTGATGAGGGCTTCGGCTCAGACTCTCGTCGGGTGTCCGTTAGTAATTTTCCTGAAGTATACGGGAGTGAATACGGGCTATATATCTGCCGACCACCCATCGGAAGGTAGGTATGTTTGTTACTTCTGTCAGTACCTAGCCGGCGTGCTAACCTGATATAGAAAAGGGCAAACAAAATCGACGAGCTACCCCAACGTACGTTGGGATGCTTGGTTAAAATGACGTTATGTTCGGACTAGTGTGACGACTAGTAACAACGGCTGTAACTATGGCAGTCACCGTCATTATTGGCAGGCGCGTTCACGTGCCTGGGGTTTTCTTTTTTCTTAATTTTGCTAAAGTAAACTGGTTCAAAGGTCAGTAGTGTCCGCACAGCTTGATGTGCGGATCACACTATAGAACTCGGCACGCGAAGAAGGCTTCGGCTTAGTACTCCGGTCGGTGATTCCCAAACGATTGAATGCTCAGTCGGGGACACAAAATGGCTTCAGGTCCGGACAGGGGTGACCTCCTGTCACGACGGTTGTAACTACGACAACCAAAGCTATCAATGGCGAGACGCTCCACGCGTCTCGCCATTTTCTTTTATTTAAATATTTTGTTACACTGTTTCTATCCATACCATTAGTAATCTCCTAACAGCATGAGGAGGTGAATAAGGTCACACGAATATCCAACTGCACCTCGTTGGATTGAAGTGTGTGAGTGGAGCATCGCAGGCAGCGGGATGATCTCGATTTCGGTCGAACCTCCTGATTCAGATCTCGACAGATAGCGCCGAGCGGCAGGAGACTGGCGAGGTCACATTTGGCAGGGCGCGAAATATCGCCCTGCCATTTTCTTTTTCTCTTTCAATTTGCTAGGATAGGTACGTCTGGTGCTTTCCTTATTCCTCTACACAGACACTAACTTAAATTTAACTTATGAAACACCGAGAACCTGAAACCGCCCAGCTGGTACCAATGGTAATTGAAAAAACCCAAGGGGGTGAACGAGCGTACGACATTTACTCACGTTTGCTCCGAGAACGGATTATCTTTATTACCGGTGGTATCGAAGACCATATGGCCAACCTGGTCGTAGCCCAGCTACTCTTTCTTGAATCAGAAGACCCTAAGAAAGACATTTTTCTCTATATCAATTCCCCAGGCGGTAGTGTCACGGCCGGACTATCAATTATCGACACGATGCACCACATCAAACCAGATGTCGCCACAGTCTGCGTCGGTATGGCAGCGTCTATGGGCTCACTGATTTTATCCCAAGGACAAAAGGGCAAACGGTTTATCTTGCCTAATGCCGAAGTGATGATCCATCAGCCATCAGGCGGGGCCTATGGCCAAGCCTCCGATATCGACATCACCGCCAAACACATCATCAAAACCCGCGACCGTTTGAACAAGATGCTAGCCAAAGCCACCGGCCAGAAACTAACCAAGATCGAACAAGACGTCGATCGCGACCTCTTTATGGATTCCGATGAGGCGCTGAAGTATGGCATCGTAGACAAAATTTATAGTTAAGTGTCAACAAAAAAGATCGTCGCAAAGCGACGGTCTTTTGTGTTTACACCGCAGTCAAACTCTGGTACAGTGCAATCGTCTGACTTCCTACTATTCACCGTCTGACTTTTCATTTATTAATCGAACTCAACCCATCCATGCCACTATTTCCCCTCCTTGCTACCTTAGGTGCAAGTCTTGGGCTTGGTTTGGCTCTTGGCTACTACCTGCGTTACCTGCACGCGCTCTCAAACAAGTCTTCCATCGAAATCACCATCAAAGAAAAGATGGTGGAAGCCGAGGAGCGTGCACTTAAAATTGTCGAAAAAGCAGAAGAAAAAGCTGAAACAGCCACCCTCGCCGCTAAAACCGAACGTAAAGACCTCGAAGATAAACTGACGCAAAAAGAAACCCGCATTGATAAACGGGAGGAGCTTTTAGATACTCGTCAAATTGACATTGATTCACAAAAAGAATCACTACAAAGCAAAATTGATGAGGTAAAGAGCCTTAAAGCCCGACTTGATGAACGAAAAAACGAACTGGATGTAAAACTAGAGACAATTGCTGGCATTACCCCAGCCGAAGCGTTTGACCGTATTATTGATAAGGTTGAAAAAGAACGCACCGAAGATTTAACAGCTCGCCTCCAAAAAATTGAGATATTTAATAACGAAAAAATAGAAGCCAAAGCCACCAACATCTTGCTCGCCGCTATTCACCGGGTAGGTAACCAAATGCCGACCAGTATTATGACTAGTAACGTCGAAATCCCGAGTGATGACCTTAAGGGCAAAGTTATCGGTAAAGAAGGTCGTAACGTGCGCGCTTTTGAACGCGCCACCGGGGTTGATGTTTTAATAGATGAAACACCAGGCTACATCGTCCTCTCATCATTTGACCCAATTCGCCGTGAGATAGCCCGAGTAGCGCTCGAAGCTCTCATGAAAGACGGTCGTATCCAACCCGCTAAAATTGAAGAGGCAGTCGAACTCGCTCGAGCCGAGGTTGCAAAAACCGTTCGCGCTTTTGGTGAAAAAGCTTGTTACGAAGCCAATGTACCAAACCTCCACCCTGATTTAGTTTCTATTGTTGGTCGTCTTCATTTCCGCACGAGTTACGGACAAAACGTCCTCTGGCACTCAGTGGAAATGGCCCACATGGCAGCTATCATTGCTGAGGAAGTGGGAGCTGATGTCGCTATCGCGCGCGCCGGCGCTCTCCTCCACGACATTGGTAAAACCGTGAGTCATGAAGTAGCGGGTACTCATGTGGAAATTGGGATTCGCATTCTGCAAAAATACGGTGTCGACGAAAAAGTCATTCTTGCTATGCGTGCCCACCATGAGGAATACCCGTATGAAACACCCGAATCACTGATTGTCCAAGTCTGTGACTCCCTCTCAGGCTCACGCCCGGGCGCCCGCCGTGATTCTATCGAAAACTACATCAAACGCTTATCTGATCTCGAAGCGATTGCTACTACGCTCCATGGTGTAGAAAAAGCCTTTGCGATCGCCGCTGGTCGGGAAATCCGTGTGATTGTAAACCCAATCAACATGACCGAGTTTGAAACCCACACGCTGGCTCGTACCATTGCCACCAACATCGAAGCCCAGCTGCGGTATCCTGGCGAGATTAAAGTCCATGTAATACGTGAGACACGGGTTGTCTCCTACGCACGCTAAAAAACCTTTGTAAATCAAAGCTTAATTTAGTACTATAGTGTTAGCTTATTGTTAACAGCAACGGAGAAAAATGATGGTACAAGTACGATCAAAACTACCTCCCCGTTCCCACTCATACTGCAAACGTTGTTCGGGGACGGGGATTATTTTCAAACCAACAAAGCAAAAATTCATCAACTATGTAGTCTGTACACGATGTACAGGACATAGTCCACGATGGACACAGATCGACTTAAAGCCACCTGACTAACCGGTCTGGTGGCTTTTCTCATTTTAATTACAACACACATTTTTGTTTCTTACAGGCATTGCACCCAAATTACCTTGCTATATAATGTTGGTAAGCCAAAAATATTTGGGCGCCGTACCAAAGTACACCTGAGGTACAAAAATTAATCACTCTTTAAAAAGAATAACAATTTCTGAATATGAATAAAGCAGATATCATCGCGAAAGTACATGAAGTTCTTGGAACTACAAAAGCTGACGCAGAACGAGCAGTTGAAGCAGTATTTGGTAATATCGAAGCTGCTATGAAAGATGGTGACGCTGTCTCTATCGCTGGTTTCGGAATCTTCGAAGCTAAAATGCGTGCTGCCCGTGAAGCTCGTAACCCACGAACTGGTGAAACTGTACCAGTACCAGCTATGCGTGTACCAAAATTCCGCGCTGCGAAGGGACTAAAGGATTCAGTAAAGGCGTAAGTGAACCAAATATAAAAAGACTCTGGAGCAATGCTTCGGAGTCTTTTTATATATCTACGTCCTACACAACACCATCGTCTTTGCGAAGAATGAAGCAATCCACGTCGACATCTTTTCCCCACCATTATTTTAAATACCTCATGTTACAATATCAAGGTAGCGGAGGTAAATACGCTATGAGGAAAATCTAAGAGCAATCTTCGCTATTTCCCATCACAAATACAAGAGCGCCCTCAGCCGGGCGTTTTTGTTGTTTAGATACTGAAACTTTTTACAACAGAGCAATCGCCTCGTCGACCGTACCCCACACGCGTGTTACTGTCTTTTTTACAAGCACAAAAATCAGTAATTCATCAATCGCCTCAATAAATGACTGATCGTGGGTCACGCAGATGACCGTTCCCTCAAACTCCGTTAGTAACTCCACCAGAAACTGCCAATTGATCGGATCGAGGTTATTGGTTGGTTCGTCCAGAATGACGAAATCTGGTTTCGCAAAAAAGAGTAACGCCAGACGAAGCCGTTGCTTTTGACCCCCCGATAAACGTTCAGCAATCATGTCCATTTCTGCTTTGGAAAATAAGAGGCGGCTGAGGATTGACCGGGCCGGGTCTTTGGTAATCCCAATATTCGCAAACAACTCAAATGGAGTATGTTCGAGTATCATTTCACTCTGTTGGCTAAATACCACGATCGTGATAGCCACTCCCCTGCGGACAACTCCAGACAATGGCGTGACTCCGCCAATAATGAGCCCCAGGAGGGTCGACTTACCCGCTCCGTTACGCCCCACAATACACAGTTTCTGTCCAAACCGAATATCCAGGTTTACTTTTGAAAACAGCGTCGTCGAGCCATAGCCACCACTGACGTCATGCAACTGCACAATCAGCTTCCCGTTCTTTTGCTCGACGTCCCCGATGCGAACTTCGGGCTTTCGGGTATCAGGTCGCACCATTGTATCAATAGCTTCCTGATCCACCGCCAGCTGACGCTTCTTCATTTGGTAGGTTTTAGCTTTACTATCACTAAATGTGGTTTGCCTTCGTAACTCGGTCACAAGATTCGTCATTTTTGTCAGTTTCCGTTTCGCCATCAGATACTCATGCTGTGCCAGGCTTTGCCGCCGCAGTCGTTCTTCAACGAGCTCTTCGTAGGTCATATCCGTCGTGACCGTCACCGTTTCGTGCTCAATTAAAACTATTTTTTTGGTCAGGTTATTTATCAGCGTGTGATCATGAGATACCATAATGACCGCACCCCAATAATCGCGCAGCAATTCGGTGACAACATGGCGAGCTTTAATATCGAGATGATTTTCCGGTTCATCAATACAGAGAAACATCGGTCCTCGTGATACAACTGCGGCAATTTCCAGTGCCCGCAACTGCCCACCCGAGAGTTCAGATAACGTTCCCTGTTCCATCAGTTGCGGACTGATGATGCCAAACTTTTTGATAATGACGTGGATATTGGCAACTACCTTTTGCTCTGCCAGATATTCGGTAACCGATAAGGACATATCTCCACCAAATTCCTGGGCGATGTAGGCAACGGACTGATTACCCAACACTTCTCCCTCATCAACTGATTCAAGACCCGCCATGATTTTAAGCAACGTACTCTTCCCTGCCCCGTTATTCCCAATAATAGCCACCCGATCACGCTGCCCGATTGAAAGCGACACGCCAGTGAACAGTGTTTTCTGAGCTAGTGATTTACTAACGTTTTTTAGAGTAATGGTTTTCATGGAGACGGTGAGATACGACAGTATAGCAAAATGCGAGCGAGAAGAATCGGTCACGAGTTACTAAGCATAATATTTCGCTATCACTCATATCCTGCTAAGTACTCTCGACCCCGGCGCACTCGTGGCAAAGCCACATCGTTTACGCCTTTCGATTCTTCACGGAAGTGCGTTAGAGCACTTCCTTCGCTTTGCACTGTACCAATAAAATAACCACCCTTTTCAGGGTGGCTATTTTATTGAACAGTGCGGGTTATGGGACGATGTCAGAACTTTTTATTTAAAAGAAAACACCCCGGAGGGAGTTTCCGAGATGTTAGGAGCTTTCTACCTTGTCACTCACAATTCAGACGTTTCAAGGCCTGATAGGTAGCACCAGTTGCCAGACCAAGATCGCAGCTGAAACACCCTTCTTTGTGCGGGCATGAACCACACCAATTCCTCGGTCCACTCTTTTGCCGTTCCATTACAGAACGTTCGGGATACCGCCGAGAAGCCTTTCCGTCCAAGCCACGAGAACATTCAGCATAGTCTAACGCCCACGGCTCACCACGAGCAAGTGCCTGAGCAAATTCTGGATCGGTAGCCATAGTCTGATTGAGTCTGTCAGTCATTTATGCCTCCTAGTTTCAACCTATCACTAAAATACACCGAAATTCAAAATTTGCAAGATTAAGATCGTAGAGTTATCAAAAAATTAACTAGTGGAAGCTATTGTATCTGTGCGGGTGAGAAGAATCGGTCACAAGTCACTAACTATATTTGTTCGCCTTCAGCTCCAAATCTAGTAAGTGCTTTCGACCCCGTCTCGTCTGTCGCTAAAGCGACATGACTCCGACTTTCGATTCTTCACGTAACGTGCGCAGGCACGTTACTTCACTCCGCACTGTACCAATAAAATAACTACCCCTTTCGGGGTGGCTATTTTATTGAACAGTGCGGGTGAGAAGAATCGAACTCCCTACCGCTGCTTGGAAGGCAGCTATTTTACCAGTAAACTACACCCGCGGATTCATTCATTACTATGCCGGCTAGTATAGCCGACATAGTGAATAATATCAACCGTTTAGCCACTACATCGCTCCCCAACTTTTTAATAGGGGCGATGGCTGAAATGCTATACTATTACCATCATGCAATTTATTCTTGAAATACTGACGGCGGGATTGATGGGGTATTTGGCGTTTACGAATATGCTAGCTACGCAAATTCACTACCTACTTGGAACCACTCCGGTAAGTAATGTCGAAGAAGTGTTGCCCGACTCTGATACACCAGCTACCCTCTCAGTACTGCCGTCAGAATATATACAGCCGTCGTTTATTCCTGATGTACTTTTGCAAAGTGCGGCTTACCAGCAAGCAGCCGTCATTGGTAGTGTTGATACTGACTTTGTAGCTACCACTGACCCGCTACAGGCCATTGTAAATATCTACTGCACCTCAATCACTTCAAAACAAATTCGCACAACGACCGGCACGGGATTTTTTGTGCATCCAAGCGGTGTCATTATGACCAATGCCCACGTCGCTCAGTTCCTACTGCTCGAGAAAAGTGGCGTGTTTGGTGAGACAGATTGTGTGATCCGCAACGGTAGCCCAGCGAGCGCCCGCTTTAAAGCCGATTTACTTTACATTCCACCGGCCTGGGTTAAAGCTAATGCCTCACTCGTTGATGCCAAAGCACCGAGTGGAACTGGAGAGCGTGATTACGCCTTGCTGTATGTTACGAGCGATATGGACGGTAAAGTCATCGAAAACCCTACGTTTCCTGCTCTCGCCCTTAATACCGACCTATTACCCCGCAGTGTGACTGAAGCAACTGTGGTCGCCGCAGGCTACCCGGCAGGCACTCTCTTGCGTAATGGCACAGACACTGAACTATTGGCCCGCAAAGCGGCTACGACCATTTCAGAACTGTACACCTTTGGCTCAAACTACGCTGACGTGTTTGCGATGCGTGGCAGCATCATTGGTGAGCAAGGTGCCTCAGGCGGGCCAGTAGTATCAGAGAGCGGTCTAGTTATTGGTATGATCACTACCCGCGGTGACGATGTGCGTGATGGAGCTGGTAGCTTACGTGCTATCACCGTCTCACACATCAACCGCACTATCACCGAAGAGACCGGCTTCTCACTCTCAAGCAATCTCTCTGGCGATTTACCATACAAAGCCAATGTGTTTACCACCACCATGGCACCATTTTTGACTGAGTTACTAGTAGCTGAAGCATCAAGATAAAGACGAGTTTCGAAATTAAAAAAAAGGCGGCCTATAGATCATAGAGCCGCTTTTTTAGATATTTACAGATGACCTCCCTCGGTTCTCCTGTATCAGCAGACTAAAATTTTTCAAAATTCGACCTGATTCACTTTCTTCAGTGAACACCTCATCAACACAGACTCCTTCTGGTAAATAGCCAGGGGTAGCAGCTACCCTTAGCCGCATATCGTCTATTGTTAGCTCTGGATGAAACTGGGTTGAGTAAATATTATTCTGATAACGTAACGCTGATACTTTACAGGCTTCTCCACCACTACACAACAATACTGCTCCGTGAGGCACCCTATCTAAGCTATCTTTGTGTCCATAATGAGCAATGAACGTTGTTGGAATATTTGCCCAGAGGCGATCTGTCTCTTGACTAGTCACGACGGCTACTTTGTGAGAACGACTTTTCTTTTGTACCTCATCGTAAACGACAGTTGCTCCTGCATACGCACCAATCAGTTGATGCCCGTAACAAATACCTAGGGTCGGTATGTCATGCAAAAAAATATAGTCCAGTAACGGGCGTAATTTTTTTAGTATTTTATATGAAGTCTGCACAACGTAATCGTCTGGCTTCCGTCCACCATCAAAATCAAAATCACCTGAACCGCCAAAAATAACGGCCGCATATCCCCTAAGCAGCTTCGCTGGTTCATCCCATGTAGGAGTATCTGCAAGCGCTGATAGGGGTACCACGCATAGTGAGTCACCCAATTCTCGCGCAACGCTCTGATACTCTAGTTCAGCTGTAATAGCGTTTGCTCTAAATTGTATTAGGAGTGTCTGTATCATATTACACTCAAGTGTACACGTACCGTTCATTAAAACTAAATGATACTGAGGGTTATACCTGAAAAAATTTACTCCGCTTTAATTGTTGTTGTGGCAGCTGTAGTTGAGCCAACTAGAGGAGCTGTGGTGGTGCTTGTAGTTACAGGCACTACTGGTACCGATCCTATTTCAGGGAATTGGTAGAGTGGCAAGATAGATTCTGTCAAAGCCAAAGCTTCGTCAACTGCTGTTTTAGCCTCATTGATTGCTGTAAACATCGAACTACTCGCAGTGGTAAGGAGGTTCGTAATTTTTGGCACCGTAATAGTAACTTTCTGATTTATACCAGTATCAATAATGAGCGGGAGGCCAAACTCAATTCGTTTAAGGTTAATTACTGCCCGATTATATTTTTCAATCGATTGCGCTAATTTCTCATCATTAGTCAGCACAGCTGGCACTAACGTTTCTACTGTCAGACTGGCTCTCACATCAATATCAGTCATAAATGAAATCAATTTTTGAATATCAGTCCAAGCGGAGCGTAGGTTATTTTTAACCTCAGCATTTTCAGTATCAGTGGCGGTTGTCGCTGTTTTAATATTACTTTCAACGTCAGCAAGACGACGTCGCACGTCTTGTTGTTCTTGCTCAGTTGCGGTGTCACTAATACTCTCGAGCAATTCATAACTGCGTGTTGTTTCAATCTCTAACTGCGCAATCAATCGAACAACTGACACTGAATCAACCGCATTGGTACTAGATACTTCGTCGTATCCAGCATCGAGCGCCGAAGCTAAGGCCACCGTAGACATCCCGGCCGTAGTACTAGCACTGTCATCAGACTTTAAAACTGATGACTGTACATCAAGAGCGGTAGCAAAAGTCATTTGAGCCAAAGCAGCGCCATCAGCATCAGTACTACGTAACGTCTCAATTTCTCGCTTAGCTGCATTAGAGTGCACCTGCACGGCTGCCAAAACGTCAGCTTCAGCTGCTGGAGTCAGCTTACCAGCCTGGGCCAGGAGACGAGCTTCTGATACCCTACGTTCCAGGCGAGTAGTTTCCCAGACTACCTTATCGTAGGCGTTTGTATTAAGCGTGCTGCGAATCTCTTCGGTAACGTTCACTTTCACTGGATACAAAATATCTCCTGGAATGGCATTTTCGGCCACAGCTGGCACCACCACCACAAACAACAATGCCGCTACTCCAATAAAAGTTCTAAGGTAATTGCTTGGTATGGAGATTAGACGGTACGGCTCAAACAACAACTTTCCTTTTGGTACAGGAGACGCTTTTACCGCAGCCGGCAATGGGTGGTACTCCATAAAAGCTACAATCCTGGATTGTAGTTCCGCTTTTTCAGATGTCCGCAAGCGGATAGTTTCTGATTTTTTCTTAAGTTGTTCGCTAAAACGTTTCATTATATAAATTATTTGCCTTTTAGGCGATTCTCTTCCATATTTCGGGCCGATGACTCAATCTTATCTCGAAGCAACTTAAGTCCGCGATGAATCCTAACAGAGACCACATTCTCAGATTCTTCGACCAGCTCGCTAATTTCTCGAGGACCCAATCCATCTACAAACCGCATAATCAGTACTTCGCGGTACGAATCTGGCAAGAGAGCAATCAGGTCAAAAGCTTGTTTGCCGTCAATGGTGGCCGCCAACGCCTCAGCTGTACTTTCTGATAGCTCTGGAAATGAACCTTCATCAACTCCATCTTTTTCAAAAAGAGCATCCAGGGAAGCTTCTTTTTTCTTGCGATACTCATCAATGATTAAATTATTGAGTACTTTGTACAAAAAAGGTCGGTAGTTGTCGACAGCGTGACCGTTGCGGACATACGTCCACACCTTAGTAAACGTATCGTGGACCAGATCAATTGATTTCTCTCTATCACTAATGCGCATACTGGCATGGCGAAATAAAGCATCGCTATACTCAGTAAATGCTTCGAGAAAACGGCTTTCGTGGCTTCCTTGGGGGTCTGTGTTGAGTAGATCCTTCATGTGGAAACCATTATATATGTAGACGGCGGAGTCACCTAATACTTACCGCCACCTGTGGATAACTCTGGAACTGCCAGAAATGGCTCATTGCGTTGTGGAATGAAGAACAGAAAGTAGTTAAAAAGCAATGGGATTGCTTTTTAAGATTCTGAATTTCTGTTGCTGGAAAATAAGGAGCCTGTGACTATATTTTCTGTATGCAGAGCCGAGATTTTTCCTCCCAAGGAAAATCGCTGGACCACTGCAATAAAAGCCCTTGCTTCTTACAGAAGCTGTCCTTCCTACGGAAGCAGTGCAGGTTGTCGCTATTTTATTCAAAATAGCTGGCAACCTCCTTAAACAGAATAGTAATTCTGTTTCAGCTCATTGGGTATTTTTTGCAAAATCCCGAAGTGGGTCAGGCGAAAGCAAAGCAGTTTGCTTTCGCACTCCTAGCACTGCACTCATTTCAGGCAGTTCCAAAGTAATTTGAATGTTAAAACCAGTTCTTTTTGTTAAAAATGTACCCAAGTAGCGCCAAAATAAGCACGTTAGCAGCAATAATCCCCGCAAAAGCATATTTACTGTCTTGGAACGGTAAATCTATGTTCATTCCGTAAAACGAAGCGATTACAAGTGGTACCGTGAGTAAAATCGTCAAAACTGTCAAAATACTAAGCGAATTGTTCAAACGGCTGGTCATAATCGCCTCTACACCGCCTCGAATATTCTGAATGGTTTTGAGAATTGACCGAGCTGAGTTCACTACCTGACTATTGGCAATGATGAGATCCTCCATCATTTCAATATCGTCAGCGTAGAGTTGCATGTAGTTCCCCTTCGGCACCTGCTGGAGCCAGGCATTAGTCGGAATCAGCGCATCAACCATATTATTAAGCTTATTTTCATACTGCACCAGTCGTTCAATCTCCCGCGGACCAATTTTTCGTAGTCTAGCTCGATCTTTTTGTACTGCTTTACGCAATCTCACCAACTCTAAATCATAGGCGTGCGTTATTACATCCATCATCTGGATAAACAGTTTTGCTTTTTGGGTAGTTACAACTGCCTCTTTCCCATTTAAAATCTTTGTAAAAGCCGGCACCTCCCGCATCGCAATTGTCAGCACAAACGACTCCCCCATCACAATCAAGAGCGGCGCCGTTTCACTATCTTCTTTTTGTTCATTAAACGGATACCTTGTAAAAAAGTAGTTAGCCCCCTCAGACCGTTCAAGTCTGGGCACCTCATAAAAGTCCTGCGCATCCTCTAAAATATCGTCATCAAGTGAAAAGTCCATGATTAACTGCGCTATTTCATCAGTAGTTGGCGCCACCGCATGCACCCACACCCCCGTTCGAATCGAATCCACCGTTTTAAGCGCCTCATCTTTAACCGTCCGAAAATAGTAGGTAATCATAGGGCTCCATTGTGCCCTACAGTTGATGATTTGCAAAATAATTACTCCTTTACTCAACTTTCTGAAAAACTATCGTAATCCAACCTATTCCACCATGTAGGTGCTTGGAAACGTATACCTCCTTTAAATCTTCGGGTAAAATTTCAAGCAATGTTTCCCTAGGGTAGTAATAGAAATGCCTTTCACCATATTCATCTGAAGTAATTTCATCTGAATAAACGTCATTTTGCTTTAGTGAAACATATAAAATACCCTTTTCACTTAGCGCCTGAGATATTTTTATAAAAAGTTGCCCCATCTTAGTTCGGTCGAGATGTAAGAGCGAAGCAAATGCGAATACAATATTAGTGTTTTGTGGAAAATTGTAATTAACTGCATCAGATTCAATAAAATTTGCTCCTGGTATATTACTCTGAGCAATTTCTATCATATTTTGTGACACATCCACGCCAATATAGCGGTCTGTTTTTTCTAAAATTACGGCCGCTTCCCGACCATTTCCACAACCTAACTCAACAACTAAAGGCGCTTCTTTATTTATAAAGGAAAATCCCCTATCAACATCTTCTCTTCTCGCACCCATAGACTCATACTTTTTTGCATACCCTCTAGCGCCAATGTTGTAGGTATGCACAGTTTTTGCATCGGTACCCTTTTCTGACGAGGCTTCGAAACTATCTTGATTCATGTGTATAGTATATCAAATACAAAATGTACCCAACCTAAAAAGACGGCTGGGTACACAAGACGACTATTTGTCACTTATACTCGAACTAAAGAGCCAGTTCCCTTATCCACATACATCCGGTTGGTACAACCACAACTGGCCTGTATCCCGCCCAAACGGAGAGCATCGGCATGTATGAATGGGCCTCGCAGAATAGGCTTACTGGTAAATGGCTCATCCGACTCGACATAGTAAATTTTTGGGGGAAGCCGGAAGAAGTAGCGCCAAACTGAAACTAAGAAAGCCATGTTTTATCCTTTCGTTGTAGTGAACAGGCCAATGTTTAGTATATACCAATATCACTGTATAGAAAATGATTTTACTTAATCACCGCTCGCGCTTTTTAAGGACGTATGGTACTATTCTGCGTACAAATTAGGATATAAACTAGTTTGTAACTAAAGTGTTGGGGTAATTTTAAGTAGTTTTGTCCCATCTTGATTCTGTACTGAGTCGGGGTGTAGCATAGTGGTAGTGTACTCGGTTTGGGACCGAGTGGTCAGAGTTCGATTCTCTGCTCCCCGACTCATTTCGGAATGAGAACAAAACTACTTAAAATTACCAACAATTTGGGATATTGTTGGGGACACGCAACAAGAATGTGCATTGTTCGATTCCCTGCTCCCCGACAAAATAGAAATCGCCAGTTTAATATAAAACTGGCGATTTCTATTACTTCAAGTTTAAATTAAGTTCCATATGAAACAAATTAGGTTGTTTCTCAGCCTCTTTTCACATGAAACCTATCCAAAAACCTAATCTATAATGATATTATCGATAATTTTAATAGTAGAGTATTTTTCACGTGGTACAACTCTAACAGCAGCAACATCAATTTGAATATCGCCTTGCCAATTATGCTCTAATATCCAGGTTTCAATCGCCCGAGCTAGCTTTTTAAGCTTATAATCATGCACATTTTCCTCTGGCCGATGTGTGCCACGTAAAACAGCAGCCTCTAAATAGGCTTTTGTTTCATATGAAACAGTCTTAACCTCAACAAAATGGACTTTATTGTCTTTTTTCACAATAATATCAATTTCACCCCATTTTCTGAGATAATTCATCTGCAATACTTCGAAACCCTTTCTTTTATAATAATTGGCAGCTAATAACTCTCCATCATTACCAATTTTTTTATTTAAAAGCTTTTTGCTGAGTTTTTGTTCCATGTGCAACAATTATATCACTCATAGATAACCGATCTACATGTTTCATATGAAACATGTAGAATACTGAATGGATTTCCCTCCAGATAAAGCATTTCGGTAATCTTTGGCTATATAATCAGTGCCTAGTCTCTTTTATTAATAATTTAAAAAAATTATTAATTGTACAAACTTTCTTTATTAAAAATTTATTTGTTTCATATGAAACTTAAATATTACGTTTCACGTGATACATATAATTATAAAGTTATTAACAGAAAGCTTAAGACAACTTATAGTTAGAGCCGTATGTGTAAAGGAATAGTGTCTTTTATAAAATGTCTCTTATCCACCTGTTAGATAGTTTATCCACTCTATGCGTCAGCGTTATGTGCTGAGTAAGGAACACAAGCAAAGTGACAAAATTGTCCTGACGCATGATAAAATATAATTATTACTCACATAATCTATTTCGTATGAAAATTGTTGACAAAATTAATGGAACCAGCAGGTTGTCCGCTGATCACGCCAAATTAATTCTTCGTTTAGCAGTTGGGTTTCTTGTTTTGCTTCACGGTGTCTATAAGTTACAAAACCCTGGTGCTATGGATTTTGTCGGCGGAGCGTTTGCAGCCTTTGGACTACCGGCTGCTTTAGCTTATTTAGTATACGTAGGGGAAATCATTGCGCCAATTATGCTCATTGCTGGCTACCAAACACGGGTTGCTTCACTTTTGGTGGCAATTACTATGGTTGTAGCGGTTGTTTTAGTTCATCTACCACAACTTTTTACTTTATCACCAATGGGAGGAGGCTACGCCCTTGAGTTGCAAGTAATGTATCTCGCTGGTGCTTTGGCAATATTTGGACTGGGAGCAGGGAAGTATAAGTTGGTGAAGGGGAATTAGAGGGGAAGGAAAAGCAGTCCGCGAGGGCTGTTTTTGTTGTGTTATTTAAAACTTTACTTTGGGGTCAAGTTGCTAACTAAAATTGTTTCTTACAGAAACTGTCCACTCATTGGATATTTTCAAAATTCCTCAATGAGTCTTGCGAAGTGACATTGAGTCACTTCTCACGCTTCCCTCCAATTGTAGTAAGCACTTCCTCCCCGACCTCGCGGTTTCTGCCCTTAGTATAAAGGGCAGAAACATCACTCCGGTTCACAAACGCGAAATCTCTCCCGCAGGGGAGAGATTTTTTGTCGCGTTTGTGCGGCCATGGAGAATCGAACTCCAATTTTCTCGTTGGCAACGAGGCGTTTTACCACTAAACTATGGCCGCAAATACGAAATGGTTACTTTTCTAACTCTTTAGTAGATAACTCTATCCAGCGCATCAGCTTTTTTTTCAAAAGAGTACTGCCGATTATAGTATTTCCGAAGCCATAATGCAACGTGCGTTTCGTGCTACGACCTTGTATAACTTGATTTTTATAGAACTGACCGGCTGATAAACCCGTTTTCTTGCACCAATGCTTCATACACACGACTTCATCTAAATCAGGGTAGAGAAGGAGCCAAATGCGAATTGATCGCTTCTCTACGCCTAAATACGTCGTCAGGAAGCGTATGAATATGCGGTGAAGGTCTGTTTTACTACTCGTCAGCCTGATTAATCGATCGTTCTGATTGTCACCAGCACTTACATACAACATCAACCCAGCGATAAATAGTGGGGAGGTGCGGTAGTTTTTATATTCAATCTCGGCCAAGCGGACGACTTCAGCATATTGAACCTTGCGTTCGGTATTTCGCGCTTTGTTTATTAAAGCTAAACGTTTGGTGTTTTGAGCAGTGGCTTTTTCAGCGTTACCCTCGGCAATTTTTTTGGAGAATGGTTCATGCGCGAGCCAATTACTGAGTGTACTGACTGACACATCACATATCTTGGCAATTTCGCTATAAGTAAAGCCACGTTTTCGAAAGGAGAGGGCTTGCTCATAGGCATCTTGTTTATAATGGCGAACTTTTGTCATTGCAAAGTGTGTATATTATATACTGGTGCGAGTGTTCAATTTGAGGATATAAACAAACCGCCCGAAGAATCTCCGGACGGTTTGTTACTTAAAAACTTCTGTCCTTTATTGCGAATCACCTTCAATCTCTTCTCCAACTATATAAATCGCGCCTTGTGGACCAACTACAGTACTGTGATTCACTCCTACTGGCACATCGAAACACGCTGGCGCTTTAATTTCTTTCTTTTCTCCATTTAAATCAAACAATACGGAACCATCAGTTACAAATATCGTCACTTTACCAACATGAGCATGAGTAGGGTAAACCGTCCCAGGCGCATCCTGCCATTCATAAATATGCAAAAACCCTTCTTTTTCCAGTTGCGCAATGTAGCGTTCAGAGAGTTCCATAAAATTTAAGATATTTCGTCTTCTGTGAGTCCTAGTTTATCAATACAATACTGTTTCCACTCAGCCAAGTCTTCAGCGCACAGCGGAGAGTATTTTTTGAACCATTTTTCAATCTTACTGGCTGGGACATTATCTGATGGCCAAACTTCCTGGATATATTTTTTATAGGTAAACCCATTACGGATAGCGACGATGGAATAGCGAGCGGCAATATTATCGCCAGGGTTTGTTCTCAGGAGATTTTTATACAAGGCTAAGGCATTTTCTGTATGACCTTGTTGCCACTCATAATCTGCCTTCCGGGCAAGGACACGAATAATATGCCTATTTTCATGAAAACCCCACAATAGTTCGTCCGGCCAAGTGCCATCAATATCCAAAATCATCGCCAAGGCATGCACAAAAGCTTTTTCTGCAAACAGATTTGCTTCTGAGTCGTGACCTTGATCAATTAACATCTCAGTCAGATATAAATAGGGATCAAGAAAATCTCTGTCCTTATCGATAATTCGCATCACATCAGCAATGTCATGTTTACTCTCAATAAGCTGATAAAACTCATCGCTATTTTCGTGATTCTTATCCACAAATGATCTCATATTTCTACAATTGTAGAGCGCAGGCTTAAAAAAGTCCAATCTCAAGCTACTTATATATGGAAAAATTCTGAACCACCATCTTTCATTGGAACAAACTCAATACCTTTATTTGCTAATTGAATCTTGAAGATTCCATGAGTTAGAGTCAGGCCGTCTTCATTTAAAACAGCATCATGAACAGGGAAGGCTCTGGTTGGATTAACTCGGATGGCGTAGTTGATAGCATCAGGTGCCTTACACCATGGTCCTGCTACCGGCAGAGCTAGAACTAAGACAGGTTTATGGGGTTCAATGTATGCATCTCCGGGGTAAAACAACTTCTCGGCAACAAAGAAACCAGTGTTTTGAACTTGTCCTACTTCTTCGAAGATTTCAACATGTTTGCCGGGGAATGCTTCTATTACAACGCCGCAACATTCTGTTGGTACAGTATCAGGCAATACTTCGAACATAACACCGAGATTGTTCAGTATGGTCCCAACACTTTCGTTAGTAATCACCTTAGCCTGGGGGTTATTTTCCAAAATAACTGAAAGTGATTCACTGTGGAGGTGGTCAGCATGTTCATGCGTAATTAAAATGAGATCCAAATTGGTAACTTCATTTTGAGAAACACTAAATCGACCGGGGTCAGTTAATATTCGTTTGCCTGCAACTTCAATCAATAAACAGCATTGTCCAAATTTTGTGATTTGCATGTGGTAATTGTAGCAAATTTCGGAGGGACTCGGTCGTTACACGACCAGTACCCGTTGTCGCTAGACTAGTACGCTTCGCTTCTAATCTAGCTGGCAACAGCTTCGAGTCGCGTGACGCTTTTCAATGAAAAGCTACGCCCGGAGGGACTCGAACTCTACGAGTTCAGTACACCTTGACGCCATTTTGTTTCCTTTTAGTCACAAAATAGCTGGCAAGGTCTTCGAGTCCCTCCCGCGAGTGACGTTTAGTCACTCGCTCGGGTGCACAAATGAAAAAGACCCTTAATAGGGTCTTTTTCATTTGTGCACCCGGAGGGACTCGAACCCCCGACGACTGTTCCGAAGACAGTAATGATATCCACTTCACTACGGGTGCATTGCGTTGCAGTCTACTACTCTTTACCCTAAAACTCAACCAAAATTTTTTCCTACTCTTAAAACTGTTCTGGCCAGTAGCGACTAGTATGGTAGACCCGCAATATATCAATATGGCTTTTAGTTATTCGATAGGGGACAAAATAGGGTAATCTTGGAACGACCAACTCGAGCGTACCGTTCACCCGACCAACATGTCCGGATCGAGGAAATACTTCCAGTTGTTTAACTACAAAATGCATAATTGCCTGTGTGACTTCATTAGCTCCCTCCAAACTATCTGAAGCAATATATTCTTGAATATCGGACAAATCAATTAGTGCTTCAGGCATCCAAATAATATCCATACTTTCTGCTAATTACTTGGTGGGCATAGGTAGCTCGTGATCAGTACCTAAAGATTCGACCCAGGCCTTTACTTTGTGATGGGGTATGCCTTCGCCAGCATCGGCCGATGCAATGGCTCGCTTGATACCAGCAATTTGTGCCTCGTAGACATCTATATAACTAGAGATAGCAACAGCTGCTAAATATGACTTGCTTCGCTTTTCATATTTAGCTATCCGCTCGAGACTTTTTTTAATCGAAGCGTCAACGCGAACAGTCATTGTTGTTGATAGGTTAGTTTGTGTCATATTGTGTACATTGTAACATACACTTCTTATTGAAGCAAAATTGTGAAAATGGCTTATACTACAGAGATGATGATTAAACTTGCTGATATTCCATTGGAAGTTAAAAAAGTATCGGACACGCTCGAGACAGCGGGATATGAAGCGTATTTGGTAGGCGGGTGTGTACGGGATTTGGTGACGGGGCGAGTACCAAAAGATTGGGATATTACAACGAACGCCCATCCCGACCAGATTATGGCGTTGTTTCCTGAGAGTTTTTGCAACAACGACTATGGAACTGTTGGGGTAAAGAACGAAGAAACTGAGGATGTGCGGTTAAAGGTGGTTGAAGTAACGCCGTACCGCAGCGAAGGCACCTATACTGATGCCCGCCGGCCGGACTCAGTAACATTTGGAGTGAGTTTGGAGGAAGACCTTGCTCGCCGAGACTTTACCATCAACGCCATCGCCTATCGGATTAAAACGAATCAAACTGTCGATTTATATGACGGAGTGGGGGATATTCGCAAAAAAAGAATTAAAACTGTCGGTCATCCGGAGGAACGATTTGGTGAGGATGCATTGCGGTTAATGCGGGCGGTACGTCTCGCCGCTGAGCTTAACTTCATGATTGAAAACGAGACTATGGCTGGGATTATAGCTAAATCGGCATTACTTGAGAAAATTGCCATCGAACGCATCAGTCAGGAATTTGTAAAATTGATTAACTCGAGTGCTCCGATGCAGGGCATTGCCTTACTGGAGAAACTGGGATTATTGCCATACGTTTTACCAGAAATAATCCCTGCCATTGGTTGTGAACAGGGCGGTATTCACGCTTACGACGTCTACGAACACTGTTTGCGCACCCTCCAAGCCGCTGCAGATAAAGACTACTCAACTACCATGCGACTAGCGTCCTTACTGCATGATATTGGCAAACCAGCCACGCGCGGGACTGGTGGCAAAAATAAACACTACACATTCTTTGGGCACGAGGTTGTAGGAGCCCGCATGGCCAAAAAAATATTAGGGCGCCTCAAAATGTCCCGTGACACCATTGATGATGTTGAGAAACTGGTTCGCTGGCACATGTTTTTTAGTGATCCTGATGAAATCACCCTCGCAGCCGTTAGGCGGACCATTGTGCGCATCGGCGAAGATAACATTGAAAATCTGCTTAATCTACGCGTTTGTGACCGGATTGGGACCGGGCGACCAAAAGAACAGCCATTCCGGTTCCGAAAATACAAAGCCATGGTGGACGAGGCACTACGTGACCCCATTTCGGTCAAAATGCTCAGGATAAACGGGGAAAAGATTATGAATATCACTGGGGAAAAACCCGGTAAAAAACTGGGGTATATACTAAATACCCTGTTAGAAGAGGTGTTAACAGACAGTGGAAAAAACACCGCAGACTACCTAGAATCACGCGTTGTAGAGCTTAATCAGATGTCTGAAGCGATGCTCGTAACCCTCGCAGAAGCTGGTAAGAAGAAACAAGCCGAGGAAGAGGCTGCTGAACTAAGGAAAATCGCCAAAGAACACAATGTAGGCTAGAAAAATAAACAACAAAGGACTGAAAATCATTTGATTTTCAGTCCTTTTCGTCAGCTGGGGCATAATCCCAGTCGTATGGACCGCCTGCTTGCCAGTCCTTCTTTTTGCCAATTCCGCCACAGTAACAACAAAATCCGCCACAACCGTGACATTCACAGTTACTGCAACAACCTCGACTTGTACAAACAGCCTCTTCTTCGTCGGTACGGCATTGGCAACCGCAACCATATAGATCATCTCCCGAACCATGGCACACGGGACAGACTTCTTCAGCACCCATTTTAAACCCTCCGTTTCTACAGATATAAAAGCATTTTTTAGACAAAATAAAAAGGCCTGAGGGAATCAGGAGCAAATTGTTAGATAATTTGCTACTAATGCCTTCAGGCCTTTATTTTCTGAGCTTTACTTATATTGAGAGACTTGGTCTCTATGTGGCGCTTCTCATTGAAGCTAACCAAGTTGTATGCTCATTTCGTTCTACCTTTCATCCAACCTTCCAACCGTCTATTCTAGAGTTTCAACATATTATTATATTGATTACGTCTTTTTTGTGTGAAGTCAATTTTGCTTGCAAATATCTACCAAGGTCACGTCGCATCTGTTCTAGCTGACACTTAGTTAATCTTGTAAGAAGATTTCACACTGTGGGGGTTCTATGTGCTTATGAGTTTTTGGAGGTAAAAACTTCTAATTTTTAAGGTGCTCTTTAAGGGGAGCACCTAGGGTTCAAGACTGAAACTTAATTTAAGTTCTGAACTCTAGGTGCTCCTGCTCGCCCTCTCTGGGCCTACAAGTATCTTATGTCCTATAGAATAAAGTGTAAAGGACATCATGGGGGATAAGTGTGCATAACTCAATTATAAATGTCCTTTATTAAAGACAACCTACTTAAATATTTTTTACCATAAAAATAACGGCTTAATAGAGCCGTTATTTTGATACAATTACCGTGATATTGACATTTACGAGAATCGTGTGGTTATGTTTATACTTTATTTATTAAAATTTACTACGTGGATTGTCGCGTCATTCCGCTATCGCTTCACTCCCTTACAGGGACTGTTCAGGTTGTCGCTATTTAAGCAAAATAGCTGGCAACCTCTTGCGAAACTCTTCCAGACTTTCTCACTCGCAAAGACGATTGTTATTGTGATCACGTAGACAAATTTAATCGTTCGTCTTTGCGAGCGACTAGCGCGGCAATCCACTTCGCCACTCAAAAATTACCCCTCTAAATTTATTTCGATAGAAACAGGACAATGATCAGAACCGTACACATCTGGGTGAATCTTTGCTGCCTTAAGTAACGGCACCAGGGCCGGAGAACTCATAATGTAGTCAATCCGCCAACCCACATTTCGCTCTCGGGCATTACCAAAATGGGACCACCAGGTGTACAGGTTGGGTTCGTTCGGATAGAGGTGCCGTAGGGTGTCCACGAACCCAGCTGCCGCCATCGCGTCAAAGCCGGCCCGCTCTTCCTCGGTAAAGCCCTTCTTGCCGACGTTCTCTTTGGGGCGTGCGAGGTCAAGCGCCGTGTGTGCCACGTTAAAGTCCCCACAGTAAATCACTGGTTTCATGGCCTCAAGCTCGGTCATATAAGCCAAATAAGCTGGGTCCCAGGCTTGGCGCATGGGAATACGGGACAAATCATCCTTGGCGTTCGGCGTATAGACAGTCGAAACGTAGAAATTCTCATATTCTACCGTGGTTACACGACCTTCTTTGGTAGTGTCACCATAGGTGTCAACTAGGTTATATTGGGCTGAAATGTGTTCCGGTAAACCGTAGAACACGTTTTCTGGGCTCATTTTACTAAATATTGCCGTCCCCGAGTAACCTTTTTTCTCCGCTGAGCACCAGTAACCCTCGTACTCCCCCAAGTCGATATCTACCTGATCCGGGTGTGCTTTGGTTTCCTGCAGACAAATGATGTCGGGGTTATGGTTTTTCACAAAGTTCTGCCATTCTCCCTTCTTTAACACCGCCCGAATCCCATTAACGTTCCAAGAGTAGATTTTCATAGTTTTTTGTATTTTAACATAAAAAACACACCGTCCGTTATTGCTAGCGGGCGGTGTTTTATTTTGGGGCGCAGATAAGTTTTCTGAACCTGGTTATTATTTCTGTTTGGGCGGAGAGAGTCTTTTGGGCTGAATAGTCTCACTTGTCAGGGCATCTGTAATAAAATCATCCGCCTGGTCAACCAAACTGACAAATAAACTCATAATACCTGCCAACTTCATATCACCCGTCTCAACACCTTGATACTGGCTACGTCTAGATTTTGAAACTTTTCGGCGGGAAATCGCCAACATTTTCCGTAGAGTTAGATCGATATAACGATTTAAGGCAGCCTCAGCAATCAAAATATGATTCTTTTCTGCCTTTTCACCTAATACATCATCTATTACCCAATACAGCTCGCAATCAATCAGGCTCCGGAGTGTCGGGCCAAGACAATCGTCACGGTCAGCGCTGCACCAACACTTCAGGATCATTGCCAAATACATTGGACCGTAGTCATTGGAGTAGCGATTTTCAATCGCTAATTCTGGAGGCATTTTGGGTTGTGGCGACATAGCACTCTCCCTCGCTGGTTTTTTGTGGAAGACCTCTGAGTTTTTTAAACCCGTCTAGAAATAGAGTACGCTTGAAACTACTCGAGTGCAAGAGTACCTTGGGTTATACATGCATTTGAGTCGCGCGAGAGAAGGTGATAGGCTGTACATTATATGAGTCTATACGACACGCTCAAGTTAGCCAAAAGCGAGGAAGATGTTAAAGATGCGTATATCAAAGCGCTTGGTTTAAAAACTTTTTCAAAAGGTCTTATTGATATCCAAACCAAAGAAATTTGGTTTGGAGCTAAAGACAAAAGCAATACGACCACGTACAAGATGCTGACTCAGCTCTTGCACTACGTAAAACAATGGATGGAACAGGGGTTTGAGAAACAAGAATCTGAAATCAGTGTAACTTCGCCTAGGTAGAGCGTATACCTAAAGACTATTTCTTGGAAGTTAACTCCTTCAGGAGTTTAGTAAAGTGACGGTTTGGGTGTACTGATAATTTTGGATGATTCAGGTTTAGGGAGTGTTTATGATTTCAGAAGATAATGGTTAAAGTGCGGCATTCATGCAAAAGCTACAGAGGATCGGTGTGATAAAATAACTCCATGTTACACATAGGACATCGACATGGTCGGCATGCAGCGGGGTATTTTTTGAAGAATTTGGGGACGATTGTGGGGATTGTACTGATTTGGCGGGGAGTTTGGCACGTGCTTGATGCCATTGATATCGCGATTATTGGTGATGAAACCCATTTAGTGACCGCAATTGGAGGAATAATCATTGGATTCCTTATATTATATGTACCTGATGGAGACTTGAAGGAGATTGAGAAGCTTTAATCCAAAATTACTTGTGTTATTTCCTAGATGTGCTTTAATTGTAGCAGCGAAACAATAACTCCCTCAAAGCAAGGTAACGAGTGGTCAGGCGTAGTGAAGTTTTGTATTAAAAATATAAAGAAAAATAAAATGACAGGAACAGTAGCTCGAATGAAGAAAGATAACGGATACGGTTTTATTACTCCAGATGACGGAGGAAAGGACGTGTTCTTCCACGCTCAATCAGTTGTAGACAACGTTTACGATGAGTTGAACGAAGGAGACAAGATTACTTTTGATCTAGAAGACGGACCGAAAGGACCGGCTGCTACAAACGTACGTCGCGCATAATTGCAAACGTATAAGAAAACACCACATGCGATGCATGTGGTGTTTTCTTATACTAAACCCGCCAAAATGATGAATGAAGAAATGAGCGTAGCGACTATTCTGAATTTATGTCCCGATTTTTCCTCCTAAGGAAAATCGCTGGACCACACTTCGTTGTTGTCCAGCACAAAATTCGTCTCACCGTACGAAAAGTACGGCTCGGCCAATTTTATACTTGACGTCTAGAATTGCACTCACTTTAGAGAATCCTATTTGAATCTGTAACCTAAAGAAATTTAACTAAAAAGAAAAACCAGCTGCGTGCATGCAGCTGGTTCGTGTCGTGTGCTCGGCACTGGTCCGATGATCGGTTGCAGGCGAGGGTGACGTGGTTCCATCAAAGACTG
>JAYVHQ010000014.1:0-5462 GCA_043771035.1 Candidatus Kaiserbacteria bacterium
TCTGTAATAGCATTTTGATGCTATTACAGCCTTGTCGCTATTTTATGCAAAATAGCAGGCAAGGTCTTGCGAAAGCCTCTAAGGCTTTCTCACTCGCAAAGACGACGACCATAGCAAATGGGTGAGTGTGGGCGGAGCTTCGTCTTTGCGAGGTCACGAAGCAATCCACGTCTCATGTCCCACGTAGCATGTGCCTGAGGATAACATTCGTGCTTGCGGTCACGTTTGTCGGTATAGTATAGAAAGTTATTATCGTAAATTTTAGTTCATGACAAAAGTAGCAATTAATGGTTTTGGGAGAATCGGGCGGACGTTTTTACGGATGGCATTTGACCATCCTGATTTTGAAATTGTTGCTATCAACGACCTTGGTGATATCAAGATGTTACAGTATTTACTCAAGTACGATACAGCCTACGGTCGGGCACCTTTTACGGTTGAGATTGAAGATGATGCGTTGGTGGTTAACGGAAAAATAATTAAAGTTTTGTCCGAGCGTGATCCGGCGCTCTTGCCTTGGGAAGCTCATAAAGTTGATATCGTCGTTGAGGCGACTGGATTTTTTAATACCTATGAAAAAGCCAACGCTCATATTATAGCTGGAGCAAAGCGGGTAGTGATTACTGGACCAGTAAGTGGAACTGCGCCCGAGGGTGTTACGGGAGCGACGGTACTGATGGGAGTAAACGAAGCTGATTTGGCGAATGTGCAGATTAGTTCAAATGCGTCATGTACCACCAACGCCACCAGTCCCCTGATTGGTATCCTTAAGCAAGCCATCGGTATCGAAAAAGCTGTCCTTAATACCGTCCATGCCTATACAGCGACCCAGGCCTTGGTTGATGGTCCAAGTAAAAAAGATTTTCGTGAGGGGAGGTCGGCTGCCCAAAATATTATTCCGAGTTCAACGGGAGCGGCGGTAGCTACCACCTTGGCCCACACTGAACTTACCGGTAAATTCGATGGCATATCGATCAGGGTGCCAGTGGTTGTGGGTTCGATTGTCGATGTAACGTTTATTGCCAGTCGCGATACTTCAGCCCAAGAGGTAAACCAAATTTTAACTGACGCTGCTAGTTCACCGGCATGGAGTAATCTGTTTGCCGTAACCAACGACCCGATTGTGTCATCTGACATTATTGGAGCGCGGTTTGCGTCAATTGCGGACTTGGCGATGACGAGGGTAGTAGATGGCAATTTAGTAAAAGTCCTGGCTTGGTACGATAACGAGACTAGCTTTACGCACACTCTGGTAGCTCATGTAGCTGCGGTGGCGCAGCTTCCGCAAGTGTAAAACTAACACTGAATCCTTATGCTCGCTACGCGTACCATTTATTTAGCCACTGATCACGCCGGCTTTGCCCACAAACAAGCGATTTGGGCATGGCTTATAGCGGAAGGGTTTGCCGTGATTGATGTCGGGGCAAAAGTACTCGATGACACTGATGATTTTCCAGATTTTATAAAACTGGCGGCGCAAGCAGTCTCGCAGAATCCACAAACCACAGCTGCTATTATTTTTGGTGGTTCAGGACAAGGTGAGGCGATGGTGGCCAATCGGTATCCTGGTGTAAGGGCGACGGTATATTATGGGGGAGAGCCTGAGATTATTACATTATCGCGTTCACATAACGACGCTAATGTGTTATCAGTCGGGGCACGTTTTGTGTCAGTCGATGCCACAAAAAAGGTAATTTGGGACTGGCTTCACACTGCCATTAGTTCTGATCCAAAATACCTACGGCGAAATTTAAAAATTGACGCTCGGTTGTAATTCGCGACGCTGTAGTACCATTCTTAAATAAGTCAATCTATTTCTTCATTAGAGTTAATTGCCAACGTGAATTGCTTCACTATGGTTCGCAAAGACGCAGTGTGTGCATCTATCAGCCAACCAGCCGTCGTCTTGGCGAGACTGCGAAATAAAATAGAGAAGTGGTGGCAATCCACTACCGAAATAGTTATTAACAGTCAAAGTTAGCAAAGATACATTTATCTGATTATAATTTAGATACATGGAGGTGGTCCCTATACAAGGGACTGCCTTTTTATATTGCTTATTAAAAATACTATTTATTTATGAAAACATTGTTTACCAAAGGGATCTTATCACTAGTAGCTATTATGCTGGTGTTTGCTCCGTATGCTACTCATGCCGCGGTCAAGCTTGATGACTTACAGCGGCAACTTGACCAGATGGAGCAGATTTTAAATGAATTAAGTGTAAAGTACCAACCACAAGTTCTTGGAGTGGCTAGTGTTACTGTTTCAAATGATCAGGAATTGATTGATGCCTTAATGTCAGTAACGGGGGGCGAAACAATAAATTTGAACCCAGGATCGTACAGTGCGATTAAAATCGTTGGTGGGAAGTACAACCAAATTTTAGTTGGTTCAAAAAAAATAGTTGGAAAAGCTCCCCTCCCAACTTCTACTGTTCGTATTACCTCAGCGAACCTTGCTCAAAGAGCAGTTCTGAGAGGAATATTTATCGGTGAGTCAAATAATTGGCAGATTGATGGTGTGTCATTTTTTCCGACTGATAAAAAAAATGCAGCCGTAACTTTAAATGGAGATAACATTAAATTCTTACGTAACAACATAAGCTTTGGTGAATCGACATCTTGGGACCAAGCGACCTGGATGGCAACTGCCGGTAATGCTGTTATTTCGAAAGGAAACAATGTAGAAGTAGGTTTTAATTATATTAAAAATGTTAATTTCGGCATTAGTATGGAAGGTGACAATGCTCATGTGCATCATAACTACCTTACTGATATCGCTGGCGATGGTATGCGTGGATTGGGCGATATGAGCCTCTACGAATACAACTTTGTTACAAATCTTGTTGAAGCAGACCCACTGAATCATTACGACGGTTTTCAATCTTGGTCGGTTGGTGCAGATGGAAAGTCGGGGACAGGTACTGTTACTGGTTCAACATTTAGAAATAACACACTTTTATACCAAACAAAAACTCACCCGTTTAGAGCGGACATGCAAGGTGTCGGAATGTTTGATGGACTATTCAAAAACTGGACAATTGCAAATAACCTGGTTGCTGTCAATCACTATCATGCTATTTCAGTCTACGGGGCAATTGATTCAGTCATTAAAAATAACGTTGCTGTTGATGTGTTACCGGGCAAACCAGGACCATCATGGATTCGTTTCTTTAATCACAAAAAAGGGGCGCTACCTGTTAACTCCGTTATCCAAAATAACTTTGGTAACTCGGCGGCGACTAGTTCGCCAGGAGTCACTGTCGCAAAGCATACTCAAATTAAATATGAAGATTATCCAACCTACTTTGTGAACCCGACGGCTTTAGACTTTACCCCTAAACCCGGAGCCTTTCCTTTTACAGTTGGTGCCAATCTTAATATGAGTGAGATAGCTCCTGAACCGGTTTTTGCACCTGGTACAACTATTCCAATTGTTGGGTCGCCCACTCCAACTCCAACTCCAACTCCAACTCCAACACCAACACCAACACCAACACCAACACCAACTCCCACTCCTACACCAACACCAACTGGTTGGTTAGTCTGTGCCAATGAAAATTTCAAGTGTGAATTTACGGGAACCAAAACAGTTCGCTACGGCGCGGGGACAAAATTCTTTACCAAAGTAGTCACTGGTGGAATTATGTGTGATAACAAAACTTTCGGTGACCCAGTCTACAAAGTAGTTAAACGTTGTGAAATCAGTACTACCGTCAGTAATCCAAATCCAAATCCAAATCCAACTCCAACTCCAACTCCAAATCCAAATCCAACTCCAACTCCAACTCCAACGGTTGATACTGATACTGACAAAGACACCGTACTGAACACAATCGATAATTGTGTGTCAGTGGCTAACCTTGACCAAGCTAATTTTGATAAAGATACTAAGGGCGACGCTTGTGATTCAGACGATGATAATGATGGTATTAGAGATACTCAAGAAAAAGTAGAATGTATCTTTAATCCGAGTCTTACCTGTGGTGTGAGGTTGCTCCCAACCCCAACTCCAGTCCCGACAGCTACTTCTGCAAGCGGTTTCAAAATTGGTGATACTGTAGAGGTAACACAGAACGTTAATGTCCGGACTGCGGGACTTCTGAGCCTCAGTACCTTAAAAGGTATTAACCCTCGTAGTAGTCGCGGAACGATTATCTCAGGTCCAACTATGTCAGATGATCGTTTTGGAAAAATTACCTGGTTTAATGTTGATTTTGAGACGGGTTTTGACGGCTGGGTCGGCGCCAATAATTATAAAGTTGCCGGTGTCAGTAATGGTCCGACAACTCCTAATAGTGCCTTCGCTCTAAATACCCGTATTGCAATTTCTGACAATGTTAATGTTCGCACAGCAGCTAATGGGACAAAAATTGGGATTCAGTATAAAGGAGCTAGTGGCAAAATTGTGTCTGAAGTCGTTAATTTGCCAACGAACGTTGCTGGTGTAACGAATACACCAACAAGATGGGTCAAAGTAGACTTTGATGCGGGAGTCGATGGTTTTGTGGCTAGTCAATATGTTACGACGAGTACAGTATCTGGCGTCACTGATGTCCCCGCGCAAATTAAGATATTAATTGAGCGGTTAGCAGAATTACAAAAAATGCTGGTTGAGCTACAAAAAATTTCGGGCTAAATACCATATGGCTACTATCAAACCACTGGTGATACACTGGTGGTTTTTTAGTAGATGTCGATAACTAGTGGTTCTTTATAGGAGGCGCTGACTGGAGTGAGCGGTGTGGTATATTTATTAGTAGTATGTCAATCACCTCACCAATTATTCCGGCCATCATTCCGCAATCCTATGCAGATTTAATGATTCAAATCGGAAAAATTTCGGGTCTTCCTGAGGTACATGTTGATGTGGTTGATGGCCTATTTGTATCCAATATATCATGGCCGTATAATGATAATGACAATATTGATGTTACTTCTGCCTATGAAGTACTCGCGCCATTTTCTTTGGAAGTAGATTTGATGGTCGACAAGCCACTTATAGCAGCACATGCTTGGCTTAAAGCGGGGGCTGATCAATTAGTTTTTCACATCGAAACTATAAGTATCTCAGCGCTTAAGGATTTTACGGACACTCATGATGTAACCGTAGGAGTGGCTGTAAGTAGCGCCACCCCACTTGAAAACCTCTATCCATATCTTGAGCACGTTGATTACGTGCAGGTAATGGGTATTGCAAAAATCGGCGCCCAAGGGCAGCCGTTTGATGAATCAGTCATCCCGAGAGTAGTAACCCTTTCTGATAAATTTCCGCACGTACCGATAAGTATTGACGGGAGCGTTAATGCAGTAACACTTAATCGCCTCAAACCACTCAAGTTACACCGCTTTATTGTGGGTTCAGCAATTATGGGGGTCGCAAATCCAAAAGACGCCTACTCTACCCTCACAAAAATACTGCAAAGTTAACAGGGGGGACGCTGTAATATTTCAGGCGCT
>JAYVHQ010000015.1:0-10472 GCA_043771035.1 Candidatus Kaiserbacteria bacterium
AGCACTTTTACAAGCACGCGTGTCTACAACGAAGCAGGGAGCTATCACTCGGCAGAAAATACCAATCCAATAGTGACGAGAATTCCTAATTTGCTTGGCTCTAAAACTGGCTACACTGATCTGGCAGGAGGAAACCTCACCGTTGCTTTTGACGCTGGCTTTAATCGACCGATTATTATTACAGTGCTCGGCTCAAGCTATGAGGGACGTTTTAGTGATGTCGAAAAATTAGTTAAAGCCGTCGAGGACTCATTACAAACTAAATCATAGTCTATGGAATTTCCAATTTTTGCTATTTTGATCCCTGCCACTGTCGCTTTTATTCTTGGTCTACTACTGACCCCAATTCTTACTCACTACCTCTACAAACACAAAGTTTGGAAAAAAGTCGCAGGAAAAGTGGCCATGGATGGAAAGGTAGCCACTGAATTTAATCGTCTCAAAGGTGATGGCGAACTTAAAACACCGCGAATGGGCGGAATTGTTATCTGGGGATCGGTCGTTATGACACTGGGTTTATTATATGTAGGTAAAATACTGTTTCCCAATAGTATTTTTGACGACCTCTTTTTTCTGAGCCGATCAGAAACCTGGATTCCATTTACTACTTTAGTTATTGGAGCAGCGGTTGGTTTCCTTAATGATTATTACGACGTAGTGCATGGTGGCAAGGGACTACGTCTCAAAATTAGGCTCATTATTATTACAGCCCTATCGGGATTTATTGGGTGGTGGTTTTTTACCAAGCTCGGCATTGATAGTATCGGTATTCCATTTGATGGCTCAATCCATATTGGCTGGCTGATTATTCCGTTTTTTATTTTTACAACTATTTCTCTCTACGCCAGTGGGGTGATTGACGGCATCGACGGATTATCAGGCGGAGTATTTTCAACAATTTTCTTATCGTACGCCGGGATTGCTTTTATTCAATCACAGTATGATTTAGCCGCTTTTTGCGCCACAGTAGCTGGTGGTATCTTGGCCTTTTTGTGGTTTAACATTCCACCAGCCAGATTTTGGATGACTGAAACTGGCTCAATGGCACTCACACTCACACTCGCTGTTGTAGTATTTATGACGGATGATTTAGGTGAAGGTAAAGGGATTTTACTTTTACCTTTGATTGGACTACCACTAGTTGCAACTGCGGCCTCGGTTTTGGCGCAAGTGGTATATAAAAAAACTACTGGTCGTAAACTACTCAAAATAGCACCTCTCCATCATCATTTTGAAGCTATTGGTTGGCCACCTGCTAAAGTTGTTATGCGGTATTGGGTAATAAGTATCATGTGTGCAATAGCCGGTCTAGCAATTGCTACGGTAGCGTAATTTTTATGAAAACAAAACCAGTAGACAAAATTTTATTAGCGCTCGTTTTTTGTCTGGTGGTGGGTGGCTTTTTGATTTTTTCTTCGGCCTCGCTCGGACTGCTCGCTCGTACAGGAGCCAGTTTTTCTAGCGTGGCCTTTAATCAATTTCTCTTTGGTATCGCCTTCGGAGGACTGGCTCTATTTTTAATGAGCAACATTTTTTACCGAAACTTACGGCAATATGCTTTTTATATTTTCATTTTTTCAGTACTTATTACCCTAGCGGTATTTATCCCTGGCATTGGCGCGACTCATGGTGGTGCCACCAGATGGATTAATATATTGGGGTTTTCTCTCCAGCCGGCAGAAATTTTAAAAATCGGGTTTGTTATTTATATTGCCACCTGGCTCTCTGGCATGAATCAGCATATTAATTCTTTTGTGTCTGGCACACTGCCATTTATTGGTATCGTCGGTATTGTGGGGGTCGTGATGTTGCTCCAACCTGACACAGACACTTTCATGATAATGGCGTCGGCAGGCTTGGCAATGTTTGTGGTAGCTGGTGGGCGCTGGCGAGACGTGGGCATAATGATAGCTTCAGCTGTTGTACTATTGGCCGTAGTAGCGTTTACAAGGCCCTATATTATGGATCGTCTGACTACCTTTATGCACCCCGAAAGTGACCCGCAGGGTGCTGGGTACCAAATTCAACAATCGCTGATTGCAGTAGGTTCAGGAGGTTTCTCTGGTAGAGGCTTTGGCCAAAGTATTCAAAAATTTGAATACTTACCAGAACCAATTGGTGACTCGATATTTGCCGTCTATTCTGAAGAGTTTGGGTTTGTTGGTAGCACTCTTTTAATTATTTTATTTTTATCATTTACGTTTCGTGGTTTTAAAATAGCGGCTGTCGCCCCGGACATGTTTGGAATGCTTTTGGTAGTTGGCTTTATGACTATAATTGTTTTGCAAGCATTTCTTAATATTGGAGCTATGTTGGGAGTAGCGCCTCTATCAGGACTACCACTACCTTTTATTAGTCATGGTGGCACCGCCTTACTGACGACTTTGACTATGGTCGGCATCGTGCTTAATGTGTCGAAATACCGCAAATCTACCGTGAGGCCGTGATAGAATAGTATTTATATGAGAATTGCTTTTGTTGGTGGCGGCACAGGCGGTCATTTTTACCCTTTAATTGCCACAGCCGAGGCAATCAGAGAAACTAATAAAACTGTTGAGCTTATCTATATTGGTCCGACATCGTATGATGAAGCGGAACTTAAAGCCAACAATATTCGCCACGTGTATTGTCCAGCCGGAAAAATCCGTCGTTACTTTTCGTTTCAAAATTTAATTGATAGTTTTAAGACATTTGCCGGTTTGTTTGTGGCATTATATCAACTTTTTGTTTGGTATCCTGACGTTATTTTTAGCAAAGGAGGCTACACCAGTGTGCCAATTTTAATTATGGCGAGATTTTATCGTATACCAGTTGTTATCCATGAATCTGACAGCAAGCCAGGACGGGCCAGTTTACTCGGTAAGAACTTTGCACAATATATCGGTATCGCCTATGCCGAAGTAGCGCGTTATTTTCCTGAAGTGAGAACGGCTCTGGTAGGTATCCCGATTAGAAAAGTTATTGCCTCAAACGTCAGTGATCCGTTTACAAAACTTGGTCTGCCTGATGACTTACCATTAATTTACGTCACTGGCGGTTCTTTGGGCGCAGATAGAATCAATGCGTTAGTATTAAAATCTTTAGTCAAACTACTCCCAGAGTATCGTATCTTTCACCAAACGGGGGCTGCCCTTGAACAGACGGTCATTCAAACAGCCCAAGCGTTAGTATCAGACTCGATCTTACTGAGCCGGTATTATGTAAAAGGTTCTGTGACGGCCAGTACTATGGCGGCATTACTAGAGGCGGCGAGTATCGTGATAACTCGCGCTGGCAGCACGTCACTATTTGAAATCGCCCTCCATGGTAAACCGTCAATTGTAATTCCTATCCCTGAGGAAATTAGCCACGACCAACGCACCAATGCGTATGCTTATGCCCGCACGGGAGCAGCTAGTGTGCTCGAGGAGGGGAACTTGACCGAGAATTTGCTTACAGCTGAAATCCAGTCTATTATGGGTGACGCCGTAAAGTATCAACAGATGAGTGCCGCAGCCAAAGCGTTTGCTAAGCCCGCTGCAGCCGCTACGGTAGCAGCTGCCCTTATTTCAATTGGAATAGAACATGGATCATAATCAAGAAACCAAAAAAGTAGTTACCAGATACGCACCGTCACCAACTGGGTTCCAACACATCGGAGGAATCAGAACGGCGCTTTTTGCCTACTTATTTGCCCGGCAAAACAACGGTACTTTTATTTTACGGATTGAGGACACTGACAAGGAACGGCAAGTTGCAGGAGCAATCGAACACACCAAAGAAGCCCTTACCTGGATGGGTATCGACTGGGATTATGGCCCAGGTAGTGTGACTCCGTTTGGGTCTTGTATTCAGTCAGAACGATTACCAATTTACAAAGAATACGCTGAGTCCTTAATTGCCAAAGGCCTGGCTTATCCCGATCCTTACACTACCCTCGAAGTTGATGCTTTTAAAGAAGCCGCTATTGCAGAGAAAAGACCATTTTTAATTCGTGATCATAGACCAGAAGTTTTTGAAACCTGGGACGGTACAAAACCCCTACGCCTGAAAGTGCCCGAAGTAAAACGTTATACCTGGAATGACGTAGCTCGTGGTGAATTGTCAGCGGGTCCTGAGATGCTCGATGATGTTGTATTAATAAAAAGTGACGGCTATCCAACCTACACCTTTGCTCATATTATCGACGACTTACTGATGGGAGTCACCCACATTATGCGGGGAGATGAATTTATATCGAGCATGCCAAAGTTTCTCAGTATTTATGACGCCCTAGGTATCGAGTACCCAGTTTTTGTTAGTATGCCACCCATCTTGCGTGACGATAGGACAAAAAAATTAGGAAAGCGTGATGGCGCAAAAGATATTTTAGATTACCGGGCTGACGGCTATTTGCCTGACGCTATGGTAAATTTCCTTGCACTCACCGGCTGGAATCCTGGGATTGAGCAGGAAGTATTTACCCGAGCAGAACTCACTGCTATTTTTGATATTAACAGAATTCAGCGAGCTGGTGCAGTATTTAACGAAGAAAAATTGTTATGGATGAACAGGCAACATTTAAATCTACTTGATTCTAATGAGTTTACTCAGTACCTAAAACCAGCTCTAGTAGAAGCTTTTTCGCACTCACCACAGTACTCTGTTGATAAAATGACGAGACTTATGCCGACAATCAGAGAGCGAATCAATACCTTAGCTGAGTTTAGGGTTGAAGTTAAAGCGGGGGAGTACGATTTCGCCTTCACCGCAGCAGTGTATGACACCGGTATTCTAAAATGGAAGAACGATTCTGACGAAAAGCAAGCCTTACCAAGGCTAAAACAAGCAATTGAGCTACTTAAAACCGCCGATTTTAGCTCGCAAGCTAGCATCAAAGCTTCGTTGTGGGATTACGCTGAAGAAGTAGGGAAGGGGGAGTTATTATGGCCACTGCGCGTCTGTTTATCAGGAAAAGCCCAGTCACCAGACCCATTTACACTTGCCTACGTTATTGGACAGTTGGAAACTCTAGCCCGTATTACGACCGCTTGTGATAAAATAGAGGAGTAATGCACGTTCGCTTTTTAGTTTACTTTTTTTTAGGACTTTCTTTTTTACCGACACTTTGGTGGGGGACTTCAGTAGTGGGCGCACAAGTAAACATCGAACAACTCCAAACTGAAATTCGTGATCGTAATAATCGCCTCAGTGAAATTGAAAAAGAAATTGCAAAATTTGAAGCCTCGCTCAAGGAAGTAGGGGGTGAGAAGAAAACACTACAAAATGCCATTGCTCGACTAGAATTAGAGCGGGGAAAGGTAGTAGCTGAAATTAAATATACCGAACAAAAAATTAACTCTACTGACTTAGAAATTAACAAATTGGTTCTTGAGATCAAAAACGCAGAAACTGATATAAATAAAAATGAAGCAGCTATCGCTGAAACTATTAGGCGGATCTATAAATCTGGACAAATAACCATGGTCGAAGCGATGTTACAAAATGACAAACTGTCGGAATTTTGGAGCACACTGCAAACGCTTGATCGAGTGCGCAACAGCATGAATGAGCGAGTAGAGAATTTAGTCACCCTACAAAAGACACTTGAAGACAAACGAGACCTAACAACCGATAGAAGAGGCGAATTGGTCAACCTTAAAAACCAGTACAGTGACCAAAGTTCAGTGCTGGCTAGCAATAAAGCTGAACGTAGTGAACTGTTAGTAGCTACCAAAAATGAAGAAGCTAATTACCAAACTTTACTTAAACAAAAAAAAGCCGCCCGAGAATTGATTGTAAAAGAGATGCGTGACTTTGAAGCTAAACTTACTTTCATCCTCAACCCAAATACTATCCCAGCTGCCGGGGCGCGGGTTTTTGACTGGCCACTAGCTAAAGTTGTTATCACACAATACTTTGGAGGAACGGAATTTGCTAAGCGTAACGCTGGTGTCTATGGTGGACGGGCCTATCACCCTGGTGTTGATTTTGGTACACCATCAGGCACCCAGATTCTCGCACCACTGGCTGGGACTGTACGAGCGACAGGGAACACTGACGCCGTGCCTGGCTGTTATTCGTGGGGTAAATGGACTTTGATCGACCATGCCAACGGTCTCGCAACTCTCTACGCCCACCAGAGCGTCCAGAGCGTCGTGGCAGGACAACGAGTGGCCACTGGTGAGGTAATTGGTTATTCTGGTAATACAGGCTATTCAACAGGCCCCCACCTCCACTTCACCGTCTACGCCAAAGATGGTGTAAGCGTCCGTAAATTCAACGAAATCAAGGCTGTGACAAGTTGTGGAGCTGCGACGACGCCGGTAGCTGCCACCGAGGCGTATCTCGACCCGATGTTGTATTTGCCACCTTATTAGTTTTATGACATAATTATTTAATGATAGAGAATACACTAAACAAAGAATTTCAATACTATTTAGACAATCAATCAGATTTAGTTGATAACTATTCTGGTAAATTTGTTGTGATAAAAAATATGTCAGTTATAGGGGTCTATGATACTGAAATTGAGGCTTATAAAGAAGCTTCGAGTACAAATGAACTCGGTACATTTTTAATTCAATTAGTTGAATCGGGAACTGAAAATTATACACAGACATTTTATTCCCAGGTATCTTTCTAAAACGTTATGGTCCATGCTCTTACAATCCGAAGTTCAAATGGAATTGTAAACTGCATTATTTCAGACGTAGGAGTTTCTAGGCCCTATATTGAAAAAACGGAAACATCTATTCAACCTTTTCGAGGTATCTGGGATACAGGCGCTAGTGGCTCAGTTATTACAAAGAATGTCGCGGATAAGCTTGATATTAAACCAACCGGACAGAGGATGGTTAATCATGCACAAGGTAGCGACATCACAAATACATACTTTGTAAATTTAGTCTTACCCTCAAATGTAACTGTTGAGAATGTGACTGTAATGGAAGGCAAGTTACCTGAAGGGGTTGATTTATTGATCGGGATGGACATTGTTACTTTAGGTGATTTTTCAATTACTAATAAGGACGGGATGACGGTCATGTCTTTTCGTATACCTTCTATGGTATGTCATGACTATGTTGCTGAAGCAAATAGACAAAATCAAATTAATATTATTCGACAAAATGAAACCATGCGTAGTAAACAAAAAAATATTAAACGTAAAAAGAAGAATCGGTGAGATTATGCAAAAATTACCTAAACTTAAACTTGGTGATAAGGTTGCAGTTTTATCACCGAGCTTTGCTGGGGCAGGGCAGTGGCCTCTCGTATATGAATTAGGACTCAAAAGACTAGAAGATATATTTGGTCTTATGCCAATAGAGTATCAAACAACTCGAAAAATAGGCGCAACTATGGCTGAGCGAACAAATGATCTAGTTGAAGTGTTCTCTAATCCAGATATTAAAGCTGTATTTGCGAGTATCGGAGGCGACGACCAAGTAACGTATATTAAAAATTTACCGTCTGAACCTTTTAAAAATAATCCAAAACCTTTCTTTGGCTACAGTGATAACTCTCATTTAGCAAATTTTTTATTCTTGAATGGAATTCCTTCCTATTACGGAGGTTCTATCCTAACCCAATTTGCCATGCAAGGGGAAATGGACTCCTATACAATTGAATATCTTAAGCGTGCGTTGTTTGAAGCGGGGGATTTTGAACTAATACCTTCTGTAACCTACAACGATCAAGGATTGGACTGGAATGACCTATCAAACCTAACCAAAAAACGTCAGTATTGGCAAAATGATGGCCATATATGGGACGGGAAAGTAAATGCACACGGGATGCTCTGGGGAGGTTGTTTGGAATCGGTAGATGAAATGCTTCGCCATAACGTACCTATTCCTACATTAGAAGATTTTAAAAACCTAGTGTTAATGCTCGAAACTTCTGAAGAACTACCAACCAGCGATTATGTACATCGAGTGATGCGTGCGCTCGGCGAACGCGGAATACTAGCTAATGTAAAAGCCGTTCTTATAGGTCGAGCCAAGGCCTGGGAATATCATAAGCAAAATTCTGAAACTGAAAAAGATAGCTACCGAAAAGAACAACAGGAAACTATTTTAAAAACCGTTAGAAAATACAACAACGAAGTTCCTGTGATTCAAAATATGAATTTTGGCCATACTGATCCGCAAATTCCTATGCCATATGGTGGTACTGTGCGCATCGATAGTAATTTACAAAAAATTTGGGCATCGTTTTAATATATGACAACAGAAATTGAAGTTAAATTTTTAAATATTGAACATGATGACATGCGCGCTAAGTTGCGGGGGATTGAGGCTACCTGTACCAAACCGATGCGGTTGATGAGGCGAGCAATCATTGACCACCCTGATAGACGCTTACAAACTAGTGCTCGTAATTCATTTATTCGCGTCAGGGATGAAGGAGATATAACAACTCTTACCTTCAAACAATTTGACACACTGTCTGTTGATGGAGCTAAAGAAATCACCACAAGTGTAGACTCGTTTGAAAACACCATTAAAATCTTTGAGGCAGCTGGTCTTGAGGTTATCTCCTTACAAGAATCAATGCGCGAAACCTGGGAATTCCGTGGTTGTGAAATAGTTCTTGATGTGTGGCCGTGGCTTAACCCCTACATTGAAATTGAAGGACCTGATAGCTCGACTCTGCAACATCTCAGCCTTTTACTTAATCTCGACTGGATCGATGCTGTATTCGGCGATGTCATGGTCGCGTACCGCGCTCAATATCCACATTTACAAGAACATCAAACAGTTGGTAGTTTACCTGAGGTAAGGTTCGATACTGAACCACCACCTTTCTTAAATATTTAATTATGAAAACTCTTAAATTCGCTCCGGAACTGTGTGAACAAATAATTACCGGTACTAAAACTTCTACCTGGCGGTTATTCGATGATAAAGACTTAACAGTGGGGGACGAACTTCAGTTTATCAATAAAGAATCTGGTATTTGTTTCGGGGGGGTACGATAACGAATTTATACTCAAAAAAACTTGGGACACTTGATGAGTCAGATTGGCTTGGTCATGAACGATTCACTTCAGATGAAGCCATGTACCAAACATATCGCGGTTACTACGGTGACAAAGTCAGCCCCGATACCGAAGTAAAAATAATTAAATTTACATTTAAGTTAAGGTCAAAATTGAAGCAAGCAGGGGAGTGAGAAATATTTTTTACAGTCCTGACTTCCCTTTTATTTTAAAATTTAATATTTTTGATAACGAACTTTATGTCCTGGATTGCCACACAAGTTACGCTGGCCGCTCCACTTGTTTGCAAAGACGTTGTGCGTCGATACGTTTTTGCGAAGAGCATAACGCAATGAAGCGACCTGGCAATCTATGTTACATATTACACATCGCCTACCAGAGATAATTTCCACAGGATGTATGTATCGTCTTAAAATACCCAACGGCCTTAAAATCGAATTTTGAGCTTCGTAGAATGGCCTCTGAAGGCAAAAAAGAGGTAGTAAGGTACCAGTACCTAAAAAGTCTCAGAATGGAGAATTTTCATAATTTAGTATAAAAGCTCATGCATAGATAAGTATGCGCAAAAAATGATCAGAAATCGATTTACATAGAAATAAATATAAAAATGAATAGGGAGAAATCTGAAGGAAAAACAGGAAAGAAATAACTATTGAAACTAAACACAATAATTAATTCCAAGTTTAAATAACCCTGGGGTAGAAGGGATTTATGGTTATAAACAGCCATATCTGTAATATATCGTTATTATTGATATAATACTGAGTATTAGTGTTATTATACTCATTTATTAATCTTCTAAATGGGGTTACCCTATTTGCTACAATTAAGTAATATTTAAATTTATGAACGCCCTCCCTCTTATTGACGACTTCCTACTACACATCCAGGCGAATAATTATTCTCCGGAAACTTTGTATAACTACGAACGTGACCTCGATACGTTTGCTAATTTTCTGCAACAAGAATTAAAGGGTGTTCCGTTCGACAAAGTTACCAAACGTACCCTTGAACAGTACAAGGCATATCTCAACTCCCCCACTCGCAAGACTTCGGGTGGCGCTGACTCAGAAGTAAAATTAAAAAGTGGATCAATTAATCGCCATCTCACTTCCTTACGGCGGTACCTTGGGTTCCTCATGGACATGGATGAACCGACACCAGTAGCGCCAAACGCTATCAAACTGCTCCGGATGCAAAAGCCAAATGGTCAGGTACTGGAACTTAATGAACTAATTAAATTTATTGAGTCCCCTACTACTCTTGAAACAGATGAATTCGTAGCAGCTCGTAATCGTGCGTTACTCGAGACATTATTTGCGAGTGGTATGCGTATCTCGGAATTGATAAGTCTCAAAATTAGTCAGCTCGATCATACCGGTAAAATATACATCTTAGGTAAAGGTCGTAAACAACGATTCATTTACCTGACTCCCCGGGCGGAAAGCTTTATTCGTGCTTATCTCAAAATGCGTGACGACAGTTGTCCTTTTATGTTTGTGGCTAGACG
>JAYVHQ010000016.1:0-8950 GCA_043771035.1 Candidatus Kaiserbacteria bacterium
GAGTTACTTGTCGTAATCAAAAAATAGCATGCGCCACCTCATTGTATTGCCCGGTAACAGTTCAAAAAATAAAGCCTGGGGCGAACTAATTCTAGAACATTACACGCCTCAATTTGATTCATTATTTATGCTCGAGTATGACCACTGGGCGAGTGGGGAAGCAAATATTAATTTTGCAATCGAAGAAGTCAAACTCAAAACGCACATTGAATCATTATCGTCAGATACAGAAATAATTCTGTTTGCAAAATCAGCGGGATCGTTACTGGCATTACAAGCCATACACCATGGAGTACTGAAGCCGGTACAAGTTGTCTTTTTCGGTATGCCCCTTGATTTGGCTGCGGATAACCATTTTAAAGATTCTTGGGCACCGCTTTCGGAACTGGGGGTAACCACCATTGCTTTTCACAACATTGCCGATCCTACCACTAGTTACGAGTTTACCAAATCAATGCTCGCTACTCATAATCCAAACGTTGAACTCATTGCCACAGTTGGTATAGACCATTGGTATGGCGATCTAAATACTTATGATGATTTCATAAAACTAAAGTAATCATCCGGAACTTAAACTAAAGACCGGTCTAACCTTCCATTCGAATGGAAGGTTAGACCATTACAGATAAGAAATTAGTCTCTGTTTAGACGGCTCCAACCTTCTGAATTAATACCGTAGTGGGGGAGTATGCCCCCAAGATGTAAAATAGAATCAATAGCATCCAAGATAGCAAAGTAATTTTTCTTTGATTTTCCGAGTTTGTGCAAGATATTTTTATATCGATCATTAACAACTCCAAATTTTATTTTTTCAGCAGTGGTTGGACTAATTTTTAAGCTTCGAGAAATCGAATATAATGATTTTCCTTCAACGACTAATATAATCGTAGCCAATCTCTTGGCAATCATAATCCGCTCTTCTTTGCCCAATATTTCATGTAAAATTTCATTTGTGTTACTGTCTCGACCATCGTTCATAATTTTTGTAAATTGAAGGAAAATATCATCAAGTTGTTGTTCGGTGAGTAGATTTTTATTGAGTCTTACCATAATAATACTTTATCAAACCTTCCATTCGAATGGAAGGTTAACGGTGTGATATTATTGGGGTAATTATGGATTTTAAATTTATTGATACCCACGCGCATTTAAATCTGTCGGCTTTTGCGCCTGATGTCGATGAGGTGATTGCTCGGTGCAGGGAAGAGTCGGTGGGAGTGATTAATATTGGGACCAAAGAATCAACGAGTGCCAAGGCAGTGGAGCTCGCGCTAGCTCACGAGAGCCTCTATGCTATGGTGGGACTCCATCCGATTCAAACTGTGCCCCAAATGTACGATGAAGACGAGATTGGTTTAGGTGGAGCGCCGTTTGCTTCAAAGGGGGAAATGTTTAATATAGATTTCTATAGAAATTTAGTAGCCACCAGTCGTGGTAAAGTGGTCGGCATTGGTGAGTGTGGTTTTGATTACTATCATACTGACCCGTCTACCTACGCTGTGCAAGAAGCTGCCTTTATCGCTCAAATCGAGTTGGCTAATGAACTGAAGTTACCACTGATGATTCATACTCGTGGACCAAGGCCAGGGGAGAGTAGCCCGACTGGGCGTAGTGTGTACGATGATGTGTATGCCGTCTTAAAGCAATATGCTCGTGTTCCATTTAATGTCCATTTTTACGCCGGCACGTACGACGAAGCAAAAGCCTTTTTTGATATTGGTGGCACGATTTCTTTTACTGGTGTCATTACGTTCGCTAAAATGTATGAGGAAATTATCCGCTTAGTTCCACTTGATCTTATGCATGCCGAAACTGATTGTCCGTATGTCGCGCCCGTGCCGTATCGTGGTCAGCGCTGCGAGCCACAATTTGTTATTGAAGTATACAAAAAAATCGCTGAGATCCGTGGCCAAGATGCCGAGCTCGTGCGAGCCCAGTTGCTCGTTAATGCGCAAAAACTCTACCCAGCTCTTTGTTTATAAACCGGCACATGTAAGCGTACCCAATAACCACAGCGTCTTTGCGAGTTCAAAAACGAAGCAATCCAGTAACCTTCTGCATTGACTCTGGATCGCCACGCCTGCACTTCATACAGAAGCTGTATACCTTGTCGCTCTTTTTACAAAAGAGTTGGCAAGTTTCTTTCCAAGTGCAAGGATTTTTATTAAGAATAAAAAATCCTACGTATGAAAAATATAATCGCTATACTCATTATTTTACACAACATTAGGTCACTTTTCACTCGTAAAGACGTTTTGGGTGTGAGGGGTTACCTTTGTTTATAACGCCTTTCTCCTGCTGTAGTCCAGCATATACTTAGATATATATTCATTAATTACTTATATTACGTATGTTCGGCTTATCTTTAATTGCTCTATTTATTTATCACTTGTATGTGTCAGGTAGACTGTCAGCATTAGAGCGACAGATTGCTGAAGTGAAAGTAAGAATGAGTGCTACTGATAGTCCGTTGATAAAGCCTAGTGTGGTGGAGTCAACGGGTGTGCTGCCACGAGATACGTCGGCAGAAGTGAGGGTAAGCACTCAGCAGAGTTTTGTCCCCAGAACCGTACAGAATATGTATGGCTCAGATTACATCCCGGAAGGTTCAGCTCGCCCGGTGGCGCTGGCTGAGACAGACGCTCTTACTACGTGGCTCAAGCAAGATTTTCTAGTTAAGTTAGGCGCGCTACTACTGCTGATTGCGTTTGGCTGGTTTGTGAGTTATGCGTTCGCAAATAACTGGATTGGTCCCGTCGGACGAATTACTTTGGGAATTTTAGCTGGGGTAATGATACTGATTTTGGGTGTGGTACGAATTGAAAAGCGCCCATCCCAAGGAGCGATTTTTACGGTGCTCGGGTCAACCACTATTTTACTGACAGTCTTTGCTGCTCGGGGAATATACGACTTCTTTACACCGGCTACGGCGCTAGTTTTTATGTTTGTGACCGTAGCGTTTGTAGCTTTTGTGAGTGTTCGTTATAACCGGGAGCAGTTGGCGATTGCGAGTCTACTTATGGGTGCCATAGCGCCATTGCTTACGAATACCCCGACGCCTGATGTGACGGGGCTGTCTCTGTACCTACTCGCGCTCGTGATAGGTACGTTATGGGTGGTCTATCGGCTAAAGTCTACTTTGTTAACACCGCTCGCGCTCGGGGTTGTGGTCTTGTATGGGTTGCCTTATTTAGAAGCGGCATCTTACACTGATCAATTGCTGGGATTACTATTTACGTTTATCTTCACTATGATTTTCTTGGTGACAAATATAGTGAGTATTGTACGGAGTCAAACAAAAGACGGGGAGGCAGTACATTACGTCACCGCGATTGGTACGGGTGGGTATCTACTCGTCTGGATTATGGTGGCAGCTCCTGCCCTCTGGCATACCCCGCTGTATTTAATTTGGATGCTGGTCTTTGCGACGGGTTCATTCTTGGTCTATATCAAAACCAGTAACCGTATTCCATTTTATATTTACGGTAGTGTGGCGCTCGCTTTGTTAGCTGCTGCCACGGCTGATTTATTTCACGGTGCGGCCCTCACTATTGTCTATGCGGTGGAGCTGGCGTCACTGATTGTCTTAGCTAATAACGTGGTCTTAAATTCGGGGGTGGCTCGTCGTTTGGCACTCTTATATATTGGTTTAGGTATGCTCTCACTCCAGCACCTACAGTTTTTAAGTGGCTACGGGGAGTTTAGTCAAAACGACTTCTGGGCGCTGCTGGCGCTGGTAGTCTCTCTGGGAGTAGCTGGTGTCAGATTGACTCGAACCAAGCCTGATATTGCAAATGAAAACGATCCATTGCAGCCAGGTCCAGCTTTACTTACTGGCTCAGTACTGTATATCGGTTTGATTATTTGGCTTACCTTACATCAGAGTCTGCCAGCCGGGGAAGCCACCACCGTGAGTCTTATAATTTATACCGTGGCGGGCTTAGGTGCCTACATCCAAGGCCGGGCTATTAATAATAACTACCTGATTACCGCTGGTAAAATTATCATCGGTGGAGTTGTCCTGAGGTTGCTGTTGATTGATGTGTGGAATCTGATGATTGCCCAGCGGATTATTGTCTTCTTTATTATTGGTATCTTACTCCTCTCGACCGCCTTCCTTAAACAAAAACCAAAAGCCTAACTAATTAGTATGAAATATTTTGCCATTATTGCCACCCTTAGTTTTAGCAGTTTGCTGGTAGGTTCAGTTCAAGCGCAATCAAACGTCCCCGTATTTACGCCCGAAGCCTATAGAGGGGTAGTCACCGTTCCAAAAATACCAGTGAGCGTTCCGACGGTTGTGGAAGTACCGCTGACGTCTGTGCAAGTTGCCCAACCAAGCTTTGGGGTTATCGAAGATTCTACCCAGCTTCAGATTCCGTACTATTGGCGTTCTGCCAGGGCAGTGTTGCCACTTAAAACAACTGTCGCGGTTGATGGCTCTGGTCCCTTGCGTAGTTTAGTAGATGGAAATATTACTACCAGTGAGTTATTTCCGTTACCTGATTCAGGTGCCGGTGTAGTACTTTTAAATCTAGAGACAGAGAAAGTAGCTGCGCTGTCTTCACTTACATTTTTATTTCAAAAAAATGTAACATTGCCGTTGTCGGTGAGTATTGAAATGGTGACTCCAGAAGGCAAAATAGAAAGGGTGCTCGCTGAGACATTAATGCAAAGTAACACGGTCTTGTTCCCAGTAGTCAGTACTGCTAATTTACAAGTTACGCTTACGTATGACCAGCCACTGCGAATTGGTGAGATTACCCTTGGAGAAGAATCACAAGCCGTCAAAGAAACAGCCGGGCTACGTTTTCTAGCCCAGCCCAATGAGTCTTACACTATTTATCTTAATCCAGACAGACCAGTTGTCGGGGCGAGAGGTGAAGCCGGTGATCTGACCCGTTCCGACGGAGTTATTATGTTAGCTGCTGGTATTGTGCGTACAAATAGTCAATATCAACCAAATGATTCAGATAGTGACGGTGTGGCCGAGACTCTCGATAACTGTCGAACAATCAGTAACCCTCAGCAGTCAGATATCAACAATAACGGTATCGGTGACGAATGTGATGACTACGATCGTGATGACGTCATAAATTCAATTGATAACTGCCCCGACGCCCCCAACGGGAATCAAACAGACGAAGACGCTGACGGCATTGGGGACGTGTGTGATAACGAAGAGAGTAGGCTAACTGAAAAATACACTTGGATTTTGTGGGCAGGATTAGCCTTAGGCTTTATCACCCTCGGAACCTTGTTCGCCATTGTCCTTAGACGCGACCCCAATATAAATGTATAGCTACTCAATACTGTATTGTAAAAAGTTTTTTTGTATCCTCAGCAATCATGTAGAGCCCATCCACTAATATCATTCCCAATTAAACCGACCCGTAAGCACTATTCCGTCTTCATGTCTTTGCGAGTGCGAAAGCCTTAGAGGCTTTCTCAAGACCTTGCCTGCTATTTTGCATAAAATAGCGACAAGGCTGTAATAGCATCAAAATGCTATTACAGAAGGTTGCCAGCTACGTAGTAGCGACAACCTGTACTGAATTCGTAGAATTTATAGCTTCTGTAAGAAGTAGCGCGGCAATCCACATTCAGGTTGTGGATTGCCATAAATGTTCAATTGAGGCAGAACACACCAACAGAGACACGGGTGGGGGGTAGTTGGTATTGGTGTAGCCTTCTGTCAGAACATAAAGTTTCAAATTTTGAGCGAAAAATAGTTAATTTATAGCCAAACAGTTGGAATCTTTTGATTGACCACAAGGTTAGCTTGTAGGTTCTCAGTCAAAAATACTTATAAGGTACGCATCAATCTTCCGCTGTTCCCAATCGTAGAAATACGCGCCGTCTTTTTTTAAGTCGCTCGCTAAATCTTCACCGACAAAACGCCAGTGCCAGGGCTCGTAGACGTAGTAGGCGTTGCCTTTGGGGTAGGAGAGGGTAAAGCCGTATTTGTGTGCGTTCTTTTGCATCCAGGTGTAGGCGGGAGTACCGTCAAAACCATTGATACTGCCACCGAGTCCTTCAGTCGTAAAATCAAGGGTGGTACCGAGTTGGTGCTCCGAATATCCTTGGTCAGCCGAGAAGGCGTTAGCTCCTGAACCGTAGGTTGCGGTATATGCACCTTTCAGGCTCGCTTGCTCGTTAAAGGAACGATAGCTTGATACTACCCAGATTTTAATTCCGTCTTTTAAGGCGGCGTCAATTAGGTCATTTAAATATGGCTCGACTTTCCCGTGAATAGATTTGCTCGCCGCTTCGTTATATAAATATTTCTTTTCAATCCCGACAATTTTCTCGGGGATGTAGTGTTCGTTTAAGAAATAGACCTTGGAGTATTTTTGGAGCAATTCTTTGTCGGTCTTTGATAATTTATCCAGTACCCCGACAGTGCCAGAAATCTTTTTGATTTGGTCTTCAAACTCATCATTTTTATTTTTCTCTTTACGGTAATCGTCTTCAATATCATCTAATTCTTCGGCAGTTAAGGACAGCCGGCTCGATAATTCAGCAATAGTGCTACTTGCTAAAGCTTGTTCCTCTGCGCGACTAAGGGTACTTGAGGCCGTTTCAAGGAGGAAATAGTTCCGCTCGTTTAGGAGCATGTCTATTTGTTGCGACTGAGAATTGGCAGTGTAGCCTAGATAACCACCAAGCAGCATAAGTACTACAATCACCCCTAAATATAGGTATTTAGGATGTATGTTTAGCCATCGTGAGCTTTGTGCCATAACTAAAACCAGTATAGCACGCGGACTTGAAAATAGGCAGCAAATGTGGTACTGTACCAACATTATTAGAGTGTAGGGTGCGTGAGTTATCGCTAAATTACTTAGTCCTGACGCATTACTGCATAATAAAAAATAAGAATGTCAGATACAACAATTATCGCTACCGAGGCTGAAGTTCAAGGTGAAGAGCAAGAAATTGCCTCATACGAACTCGCCTACCACATACTTCCAACGGTAGCCGAAGGGGAAGTGATGACCGTAGAGAATGAACTCAAAGATCTTATTACTAAAGCTTCTGGTCAAATTTTTGACACCGAAGCGGCCGAGCGTTTCGAACTGGCCTACGAGATTGATAAATATCTCGAAGGTAAGTACCGAAAGTTCACCAGTGCCTACTTTGGTTGGACTCGTTTCAAACTAGCACCAAGCGCACTGACTGCCCTCACGGAGCAAGTTGATGAACACAAGCACCTCTTGCGTTTCCTACTTGTTCGTTTAACCAAAGTCGAAGAAGCGAGCCCGTTTAAATTCCACGAAGCACTCGTTGATACTAAAGTTCGAAACATCGACCCAGATGCCGAGGGCAATGCTGTGGTCGAAGTAGTCGACACTGATGGTATAGTAGATGAAGTTGTCGTGGTCGAAGAAGTAAAGATTGCGTAGTACGTTATATCGTAATTTGTCATTAATTAGTTTGCTATATGTACCTTAACAAAGCCATGATTTACGGAAATCTCACCCGAGATCCGGAAATGAAAGCCCTTCCTTCAGGAATGCAGGTTTGCTCGTTCTCAATTGCTACCAACCGTTCATACAATGATCGTGATGGTAAGCGTCAAGAATCCGTGGATTACCACAACATCACTTCATTTGGTAAACAAGCCGAAGTGATTGCCAAATACCTTACCAAAGGGAGTGGTGTCTACGTTGAAGGACGTTTGCAAACCAACAGTTGGGAAAAAGACGGAGTCAAACAATACCGTACGGAAATTATCGTCGATAAGTTTGAATTTGGTCCTAAAAGTGGCGGTGGACAAGGTAACAATAGTGTAGCTAATGTACCAAGCAGTGGAGCAAGTAGTACTGAAGATAATCGTGGGGGAGCCCCGGTGCTGCCTGAATACCCAACTGAGGACATCAATCCCGAGGACATCCCATTTTAAAGCCTGGATGTACCCAATCTACTGCGTTGTGATACCTGTTTATTCAGTCACCGTACCGACGTACGGCTTCCTCACAAACAGGCATCACGCCTTGTATCTCGGGTACCCCAGACTCTAAAATAATCACATGGTTCGTCTTTGCGAAGGAGTGAAGCCTCAGCGCAACGACTGCGGCAATCCACGTCCGTCTACTAAGCAATCCACATCGTCCCGCCACCCTCCTCTCATTCACTAAAACAACCAAAACATTTACCAGTCAAAAAATAAAACATGGAACAACACAACCTACATAAAAAAGCCGCCCTCGAACACATCGACTACAAAGACATCACCAGTCTTGCAAACAACATCAATCCACACGCCCGCATGAATAGTCGCCGCCGGACAGGTTTCTCAGCCAAAGCCCAACGTGACTTCGCCCGCGCCATCAAACGAGCTCGCTTCATGGCCTTGATGCCGTACATTTCTCGCTAGTCAAAATAAGTCAGTAAAAGACTTTAATTCAAGTCTAAAAAACACGTTTGTTAAGCAAACGTGTTTTTTAGATATTGCTGAGAATTTTAAATCAAAATTAAACGTCATGTGTACTAACGCAGGCCGCAATAGTGAGTGTGCTCGTTTATGCTATGCTTATATATATGGAAATAAATCAACCAAAAGAAATTACCGAAGGTCTGCTTTTGCAGGAGAAAGGGCAAATAGAAGAAGGCGGTTGGTCAATTGTAACCGGGATGCAACGTTTTACCTTTGAGCAATTTGAAGAGAAGTGGCAAAGTCTACTTCCTTTGGTGTATAGCATGCTCGATAAAGGTTGGCAGGTAGAAGCTTTCAAGATGGTAGCTTATAATGCGTTTTCTGCTAATTTTGATTACGCAAAAAATTTATGTGGTACTTTTTCAACTCAGCAGTTTAATGATATTTGGTACGCCAGCTTCTTAAAGGCACAGATGTCTAGGGAGGTTCACGAAGATATTAGAGGTCTCATAATTGATGAATATTGTGATGAAGTTTTTGGTATCGAAGATATTCATGCGCGCGAAGATG
>JAYVHQ010000017.1:0-43482 GCA_043771035.1 Candidatus Kaiserbacteria bacterium
TATAGTTTGATTGCAAAACTAAACATCCACAACAAACTTATAATAACTAAAAGAGCAATTACTATCTGTTTAAGCGGGATTATCCAAAAAAATACCGTACTGGTTACAAAATTTTTTTCATTTTCTCCGAAGCCTAACGTAGCTACCGCTTTAAACCTGCCGATATCATACAATGACGATTCACCAGTCCAGCTGAAATTGAACTTACGAATACTGTTTGGTAAAACATTACCAAAATGTGTTTGATAATTTATCGGAATGATTCCCCTCTGCGCACCCCACATGTTGGTGATAGTGATATCTCCTTGTGGCTGAAGATGTACATTGCCCGTATTTTGAAAACGAATCTCAAACTCTACTTCTGGCTTAGGTACAATAGAATCTACAGTGGTAAACTCACGAATATTACCCACTTCTACAATATCACCAGATATTCGAACAAACAGCAAAGAAGTGACAAATTGGGCTGTTTGCACCTGAGGACTAGTGGCCGAAGTTTGCGGTGGTTTTGTGCCAATTAAAATAGCGGCGTAATGACCCCCGGGAGCAGCCGTAGCTGAAACAGTGACCGAAAAAGGGATGCTCACTGTTTGTCCAGGCGGTATGACAAAAGCGCTACCAGAAAGTGCCACCCATTCAGCTAAAGTTTGCCCCTTTGTTTCATCTGAAAATATAGGAACCATGGCTCCTTGACCATTCTCACCTGACGGAGCGAAATTTACGACTTGGGGATAGACAGTAATTTCGTAATCGTTTACGTTTATAACACGAACTTCACTTGACCAAGACTGACTTGGATTGGCAGACATTTGAAAGAGAGTTGGCGACACGCTCAAAGTTTGAGCCTGCATATCTTGAGCTCTCACTACAAGACCGTGTGTAAAAAGTACACACAACAATACAAAGAAATAACTATTTTTTAAGATTGATATCATGATCTTTTTCAATGCCGACAATTCCACTACGAACATACATGGACACATCCCCCTGATCGACTACAAGCTTGTTTCTTTTTTTATTATAGTATAAAGCTAACATAATCGAACCTAAGAGCATTATTACAAATGAAAGCAATAAATAAACCAAAGGTACTACATTAAAATAGGCAGTATCATATAAATTAGCTCGCTGGGTTGTGCCGTACTCAATATTGAGCAATGCCTTATGCCGACCAATAATACCTAAATAAGGAATAGTCTGCTCAAATTTTTCATTACTGCCAGACTTTATTTCTTTTCTTTCCGGATTAACGGGAATAGATGTAACCTCTACTCCACGAGCGTCATAAAAAATAATCTCACCCAAAGGGACTATAGGAAGACCGCCAATATTTTCTAATTGGTACGAGACAGTGGCTATACGATCACTCGTGATAAAGCGATTGATATTAAAGAGATTTAATCTTAGATATTCATTTCTTTTTTCTACAATTGATAACCGCACGACTACCCCGGGAGCTTGGCCTGAAATCACCAAGGCATCGACCTCGTCACGCTTTGAACCCTCGGCAAAGCCTACAAACGCATAGTACTCGCCCGCTTCAGCACTAGGATTTATAGCGAATGAAACTGGTATTTTGATAGTTTCGTTGGGATTTATTTCCACCCGACCGCGGGTTACTGATATCCAACTAGTGACACTGGTTGAGTTATCACTCATCGAGGCTGGTACAAAAGACCGGACTTCCCCTTCATCACCAACCGTAATAGCATTTACTGTAGGGAAAATACGTATTTTTCTATTCGACGTATTGGTTATTTTGACAGTTTCTTCGAAGATATCTCGCGGTTCAACAGTATTTTCAATAAGTAACGGTGTCACGGCGTATTCAGCAGCCGAAGCTACCTGTGTCATAACGGCAAACAATAAAAGAAAAAAGAAATATTTCATACAGTAATTAATAGGTTGGGACAGCCAGGTAAACAATTTCTGTTTCATATATACCGGCAGGTTGCAGCGAACTGACACTGACTCTATACAGGATATCATGAACATCACTCGCGGGAAGAGAGCTGTACATGACTTCTTGTGGCGTAGTCTGCAAGCCAGCATAGCTGTCAAGTGGCGCAAAGCGTGTGGAACCCAAGCCCAAAGTAGCGTCAGTAGTATGATAACCAATACAACCCGTCGAACTAGCCACACATCCGAGAGCCCAGCTCGATGGCGCAAGATTTGTAGCTGCAATTGAAGGAATTGCGGTACCGTAACTATTAAGCAACTGCTGCCGAGCATAACTTAACACCCGATACCCTTCGGTCGCATTAGTGTTAATTTGTATTCTGTGCGCTGAATACCAAGGAGTATCAAGAGGGATGAAGCCAAAATTAATCGCAGCTGGTGTTGAGGTGGCTGTTGTAACCACTCCAGCAGTAGTCGTTCCTGATGGCAAACCGGTAATGGTGAGAGATAATTTTGCTGTTTCAGAAACTAAACTAGGATTAACACTGCCGACTTTGAGCGGTACCTGGACTTCATTTAAGGTATCATATAACCTAAAGTAATAAACGACTCCTACCCTAGCGATACCCTGTTTCAGATAAAAGGCATACTCTCGATTAGCACTCGGCAGATGGGTATCGCCCAGCGCAAATGTTCCTGAGGTATTATGAGTACCACAGCCAATACCAGCACTACTGGCACAGCTATTAGCATCAGACAACACTTTTGTGGTGATAGTGGCATTATCAAGTCCGCCACCAAGCGCGTAACACCAGGTAGAAGTGGCGACACAACTTGAGGTGGACGTTACATCTCGGGGATTGGTGAAGTTTGGATTTTCATCAAACTGCACTTTAAATTTGACATTCTGTCCCCGTACATTTTTTGCTTCACCGACCGTTACACGCAATGCCAGATTATTACCGTTTTGTATTTCTACTGGCGCATTGTTTTCTACAGCTAGTGGCCCGCTGGGTGTTTCGCTGGCAGAATCATCATACCAACGCCAATTTTGTGTTTGCGGAGTAAAACCAGCCGTTCTGATTTGCGGATAATTAAAGTAGCCATCAAGCGTAGTCCCGTCGGCTCTCACCATTTTAAAACAATAGACACTGCGCTCAAGGGCGCCGTTGTGTTCAAGTTGCCAGTCGAATTCAATTTCTTCGGTGGGATTGGCACCATAGGGGTTAGCGGGGGCGGGATTTTCTTCTACATAACTTCCCGCTCTGTCTGACACAGACAGTAACAAGTCCCCAAAAACCGGCGGGTTGGTTGAGAGAGGTACGCCGTTTGTTGTACCGGTAGCATTATAGCCGCGCCAAACTGCTGCTCCGCCAGCAGCACCGACGTCGGTCCACGGCGAGACCGCGGTACAGGAAGTAACGCGTAGACCATACTGTAATTTAAAATCATACAACCCAGCCGGCAGGTTGGCATTTGTTACTCTCAGTGACATGCGCAGACGCACCCGGTCGGCTTCGCCGAGCGGCTGATCGGTAATTGATAAAGGCGTATTTTCACCTAGATTACTTACTCCTGGCGGCCAGGGATCAGTTGGTAAGAGAGAATTATTATCAGCGTATATTCGATAATAATTTTGTCGGACAGCTAAACCGTTAATTGGCCACTCGACAATTTCTGTGCGGTACGTGAGCAAAGCAGTTGATGCTTCACTCCTCCATACAACATAGGACGAAGTAGATGTGATACTCAGTCCGGTCATCGCTAACGGAAAGTTGGAGTTTGCACCAACAACTCGTGCTGTCCCCCAAATTGAGGCATTGGTGACGGTTTCCAGTGGCGAGAAAATCGGTACGGCCAAGACGACTGGTTCAGTGCCGTCAGTGGTATTTCCATTACTTCTTTGCACCTTCATTGCGCCAGCACTGGTTTGCTGATTCTCAATCACCCAAGCTACTGAAGTGTGTGAAGCCGGAGTAGTTGCGGCATCTTCTAATTTAAACGACAACGACCCGATACTCGAGAGCCAGACTTCGTGTCCAAAGTTATTGACGTTACCAAGGGCATTGATTCTTTTTTGGGTATGAATAAAGGTTCGCGCCAAACTGTTTACGGGTGAAATAGATTCTGTTTCAATGACGGTACTTGAGGAATAGGTATGTTCTACCCGCTCTATGTTCCAGTTGATCCCGGTGTACTCTACCACTGCGTAACTAACATCGATTATCGCTCCACCAGCACCGCGCTCTAAAAATGGGCGACTGGTAGAACTAATCCACTGCGAAGTGACTGCTCCAGCATAGTAAAAGTTACGACCGGCATCTCGATTAGCTATTCCGGTAATAAACACTACTACATCAGCATTATCTGAGACTCCAGGCACGATAAACCCGGTCGAAGAAGTCGCGATGCTCGCCAAAGAAGTAGTAGCCACTGACAGAACCTTCATCTCATTGTCAGTCCCCGCTTCGGCGATAAACTCAATAATTTCCCAGTAAACTTGCGTGTTGTTAATAGGTGATGGTGGTCGAGCAATAGTAAAGCTCGTTGCTAAATTGCCAGGATTAGAAATATAAGCAGTCACATCTTTAGCATTTTGTGCCCCGCCAAGGGTATTTTTACCAGCCCCAGTTATTTGCGTATTCGTAATACGGACAAAGGCGCGCGTCGAGGATGCAGGAGCTACATAGTCTACTCCGGCAGTGAGTGTCAAGCCGGTCCCTGTGACATTTGACGTACCCCGTTGTATTTTAAAATCACGTTTTGGAGCAGTTTTTATTTCTGCATAATTATCATACTGACCAAGTTCAGTACTGGCGTCAGTTACCCGGAAACAATAAATAGTATTGTTGGCAGTAATCCCCGTGGAAGTGATACTGTACTCCAACTCAGTAAAACCCGTCTGTGATAATGTGATGCTGCTAGTTAGATCAGACGTGTCTTTAATTCCAGCATTGGCTGACAAAAATGTAACATTGCCATCGATCACTCCACCACTACTGGTGGCAATATTTGTCGTATTATTTCCGTCGGTGAGATTGGCTGTATTAAACATATTCCAGTCATCATTTGCAGCACCAACGCTCGTCCACACACTAACCGCACTACAAGAAGTAATTTTTGGCCCATACTCGAGTTGATACTGTACAGCCGATGAAGTGGCTGAGCCTTCATTACTAATACCAATCCGTAACCTGATTGTGGAGCCGGCTCCATGTTCAGTGAGAAGCGTATTGACACTTCCGCCGGTAGCAGAAGAGGCTGTTGTTTCACTGCCGTTATCAGTCCGCCAATGATAACCAGTTTGGGCCAAAATTGCGCCTGATAACGTAGTCGTACCTGAAAGCAACACTGGTGTAGTCGGACCAACTGCGCCACTAGAAATAGTGACGTCATTACCTCCGTTACTAATTTCGATTTCGATTGTTTCGCCATTAGTAGCACCGCTCACGATATCAAACACTACATACACACACATCGCTTGAGTGGTAGTTATCGCTACAGAACCAGAAAACGTCGAGCTTCCATTAATATCAGAAAAGCCATCGGTATCTGTTGCCCCAAATTGAAGTTCTGATCCAGCATATGATTCACTGACACAGTTGTAAGGTGCAGTGGTATCGAGGTCATACCGTAGTTTTATATTATCCAAACTACTCGTGGCATTAACCGTACCAGTTTCGGTGACGGTAATAGCTGTCACGTTTCGGGAGCTAACATTTTCTGTGAACGAAAAAGATCCACCGATCATCAGATTTGTTGAGGGAATAACGGCCGAAGAAACTTGCGTCCCCGTTGTACCAAGTGTTACATCTGCTGAGACCGTCACCGCTGCATATTGACTATATACAGGCAGAGGTGTGCCAGCGTTTGTTACTCTAAAACAATAGGTGGTTCCCTGTGAAGCTGATGATGAGGCTACGATAGAGTATTCGATTTCAGTAAAGTTTGTTGTAGCTAAAATCAGTCCTCCAGTCTGTGAAGTGGTATCCAATTGTCCACCATTTGGCGTTAAAAAAGTTGTATTTTCATTTACCATTCCCCCGCTTCCCACCGTAATATCAGTTGTATTAGTGCCATTTATGACAAAACTTGAATCAGACATACCCCACGCGTCATTCACGGCATTTACATCGGTCCAGCCAGTAGCTACTTCACATGTAGGCGCAGCTTCTGCATATTCCAACCTAAATTGCGTAACTGGACTTGAAAGCGTTCCTTCGTTTGAAACTTGTACTCTTAAACGACGGGGTGTGTTTTGGAGTAACGCTGGTAATGGGGTGTCAGCGGTACCGAGGGTGGCTGAGGTAGCAGCCGTTTCGTTGCCGTTATCATTGCGCCAATGGTAGTGAGTCTGGGTTAAGGTATCGTTATTAATCACTGTCCCAGAGAGAAATGCTACGGCAGTTGCAGGAGTAACTACTCCCCCACCTGAAACCAAAATGTCGACTGCGGGATTATTAACATACATTCGTAATGTAGAAGAACTTAAAGCTGAGTCTAATACATCAACCACGGTATACACACACATTGCCCGAACTGGACTAATATTTACCAAGCCATTGAAAGAAGAAACTCCATCACTACCACTAAAACCATTTATATCAGTTGAACCAAATTGAGCTTCTAAACCAGAGTAGGATTCACTGACACAGTCATACGGCGTAGTGGTATCAATATCATACAAAACTTTTATATTTTTTATGGCGTTACTGGCGTCCACTGTGCCATTTTCTGAAATAGTAATATCTGTCACGTTACGGCTAACCTGATTTTCTTTTAGTAATATTGTGCCTCCAGTATAAACATTAGTGGAACTCGCCGACACAGACGCAGTTGGGGTACCTAAAGTAGAAGCTTTTGTAACCGGCGCAATATCGGCTACGGTATTTCCAAAAATTTCGTCAGGATTAGTCCCGGGGTCTTCCCATGACGCATAAATACGTTCGTCACTCATGATGTTCATATCAAGACCATACATATCGGCAGTCACGGTATTAACCGGTCCTCTCTCGGCACTCCAGGCAGACATGGCGCTCGTTGAGGTAGCGTAATAGACATTACCAGTAGTAGCAGTAGCGGGGGTTGTACGCAAAACGTACGCTACGTACACCTCGCCTAGATTTACATCTAGGGATATAGCAACTCCATGTAAGCCTCTGGTTGTATTTGTAAATACATTTGCTGTTGCTGACCATGAACCACTCACGTATTTTGCCGTTCTCACATCGTGGTCAAGTACCGTATAGTTATCATTATCAGCCGCATAGGCTAAATAGATATCTCCCGTTATCTGATCTTGTGTCAAAGCCATACCAACATCATAGGTAGCGCTGTGAACAGCGTTACTATCAACCGCTAACCAGCTACCAGACCAAGCTGTTCCATTCCAGACTTTTGATCGAATATCAAAAGCAGAAATATCACGATTTACCAAAAGCATGTCACCTCCTAAAAGCGGCATTAAGATACTCCAGTCATTGGCCGCCTCAGTGTATGGCGTCGTAATTTCACCCCAACCACCAGTTGTATTACAGCTACTACTACACCTGACTACAAATGAATCCGAGACGGCAGGCGAAGTCATATAAAGCACGCCGTCAGTACCTTTAGAGATTGACTGTTCATTTGTTCCCGCGACATACACAGGAACTTGGCCGGAATTTACGATAGTACTGATGGGTGCCGACCCCAGTAACCTGGTATCACTAGTTGTATCGAGCCTGTTATACCAAAGATCGTCATTACCAACATCCATAGTTGAGATGTGAATGTTGGTTCCAGAGTCCCCGGGCGTCCAACCGTCATACCACACAGCAATGCTGGTACAGTCAGTTTGAGCATCAACAATAACGGCGGCACTCCACGCATTACCACCGTTGGTAGTTTTACTATAGGAACATTCTCCACCACCATCTACAAAAAATTTATACCCGACTTGATCAGATATAAACACTGTCTGTGAACCAGCAAATAAATGCTCAGTAGCAGTAGTACTAACAGCTCCGTCAATAGTGACTACCGCAGCTTCGGCGACTTTTGGCACTAAGAATTCTAAAAAAGTTAATTGCGTTGCCACAATTACAAAAATAAGTCCGGCCGTAATAATACGCTGTCTAAAGTTACAACTAAAAAACGAAGGATACCTCCCCATGGTCATATTTTCTCATGTTTATGTGTGGACTCAAACCACCCCCTGTAGAGAGTGAATATTACACCACAAGAAGATTTAGTTTGGCTCAACTAAATACTAACGGCTTCTGATGCTGGAGCCACATATGGTGGTATCGATAGCGTTCCGGTATCTTCAGTCATAATTACAGGCGGATTTAAATCCAAAGTAAGCTCGTGAAGACTGCCTGAAGTTGAGGAAGCTACTACAGTACTACCAGCAGTAGCATTAGAGGATGAAGCGATTACCAAATCGTTTGGTTGTGGACTAGGTGGGTTACTACCGACTGGCTCTTTAGGGGGAAGGATGTTCTCTGCAATATCAGTATCTTCCTTAGTAGGATTCTTCCCTTGTAGTAGTGCTCTAGTCTCACCGGTGGAGTCAGGTTCAGGTAAGTCCTCTGGCAAATCGGCCGCTTTACTAGCTAGGGGGGTAATTTCACCAGTATCTACATCATACCCTTTGGTTATGATGTCACCATTAGCAAACTCCGTTTCATAGACTAAAACCATCCGGGGGTTAGATAGTGCGCCGCCTTCTGTATCACTAATGGTGGTCAGTTCTTTGGTGACAATGTCATACAATTCAATAGTCTGGGTGTTGTCAGAATTTAAACGATTCCACATTACTAAATCACCTTTTATTTTAGGAGCAATGTCATGTTGCTCACTCTGTGTAAGGTACATTGTTTCAACACCGTCATACAACACAACATCCCAGTTGTTATTATTCCATCTTTGCCAAACAGTGAAGTCGCCCGCCCTACTGGGCTCCATATTGTTAACGGTATCAGCCGTTAATTGAACTTCGGTGTTGGATGTTAAATCAAAAGAAATTATTTGGTATCTTTCATTAATCTGTCTATGCCAGACTATGGTGTTTGATTTTGAATCAAAATAAGGGGCAGCATCATCAACTGTATTGAATGTAAGCTGTGTCAGTTCAGCATTTTTTTGTAAAAAAATCTCTAAGTCCCCATCAATATCTTGAAGGGAATACAGTCCATCAGTTGTAGTATCCGTCGCATCTTTTTTAACTTGGCAATAAAATGATCCGTCCTCGACTGTCACACAGTCACTCTTATCGAACTGCACTACTTGGTCACTGTAGACAGTAGAAATAGCTACGGGGATTTCGGTTGAAGATGCGGTGGTCGTGCTGGCTTCTGCTATATCATAAGCAGCAATCTCATCTTCATCATTGATAAGATCTTGGATTTCTTGATCAGAAAATATAGTAGTGGTCACCGTAGTACTAGCATTATCACTAGTAGCAAGCGAGGTTGAGGTTGAGGTTGTAGAGGTTGGGTCAGTGGTACTCACAGAAGGTATGGTCACAGATTCAGTAGTGTCAGTAGTAGTGTTAGTTAAATTAGCATCAACAGCCAAGTTAATTATCTCAGGAACAGCTAGCTCAGCAAAGTCAGTTTGACTCGCATATAAACGAGACATTGGTTGTAGTAAAAAAGAAAGGCACAAACACAAAACCACCGCAGTAGATACACGGGAACAAAACACGTTACGGTAGAGAGTTACCTGACGTGGTCTTATATTTTTTTGAATTTGGTTGGCTTTGTTCACTTTCTTTTCAGCCGATTTATTGGAGTGGATTCACGGTCCAATCCCAATTTCCCATCTAGTACATAATAGCAGTTACGTTGTAGCTAAAAACGTCTATTATCAACAGATACCTGCTTATTTTGTAAAGTAATCTGAAAGTAAAATAGAAAAATCCCGGAACGTCATTTGCCCATCATTATTAAAATCAAATTTTTGCTGGCGACTGGTCCAGTTGGCCATAAAAGAACTAATATCACGCAGTGATACCTCACCATCGCCATCTATGTCCGTCACCACAGCAAAACCTACACTCCCCTCCAAAGTAGTGCCATCAGCTGGTTTTGCACCCAAAGCAAACACCTGAGTAGTAATTTTCGCTCGCGATATATCGGCGTTGATAGCAGTACCTTTCCCATCTCCCGCTAAAAGCTTTACCTCACCGGCAAAAAATTGTGCGCTACCAGCTGTTTTAGCCTTAACATTAATCGTAGCAATTTTATGCTCACCCACAAATCCTCTTTTAAAAGTACCACCACGCAAAATAACTTTATCGTTACTCACAAAGGGCTCTTCTGTCCACAAGGTAATTACCGAATTACCTTTATCGATACCTAAAACTTCGACCTGACCTAAAGGATAGGCCAAACTGATGTCAACAGCGTTCACGGGAGCATCAGCAAAGACAAATACATCAAGTGAAAATGTCGAACCAATTTCAACATTAGTCTCACTAGACACTACTTTTATATAGGACCCCTTCGTACCAGAGACGGCCGCAATGCTCGCAATCGCCGCAAAGACAAACAAAAAAGAAAAGGCATAGCGAACAGTCGGAGAGTTTTTTAAGCCCAGAGTTGGAAAAACTTTGATTAAAGCTCTCCGTACTAAACTCATAGAGCTAAAGCCTCAGTTTTATTTACCTCAATCTGTTTACTTAAAACAACCATTTGACCTCTCACCTTGTTAACTTCACCAAGAGTGGCGACAATTTCCGGAGAAGCAGAACTCTTGCCTGTACGTAGTTCATTAATAATAGTCCCTTGCAGAGATACTAAACTATTAAAATATTCAGCCGTCTTTAGTTCGGCTTCAGCCAATGCCTGCCACGATTGAATTTTTTTGCTTTGATCTGACGGCATTTTTTGTAAAGATTCACGAAGGGTAATGTAGTCTGAAAATATTTGTACTTCACGAACAAGTCTCGTGGCCATGACAGATTTACGATCAGCGTAAAATCCTCCACATTTATAAAATAAAGTATCAAGCTCGGCTAATTCAACTGCGGTAATTGCCCCCGACAATGAATCAAGCAGCACATCAAATCTTTGTCTCTGTGTGGCTTTGCAGTCGACAATGATTCTTTCTGTTGGTGCATCTGCACCATTAACTCTCGTGATATCAGCTAGTTTAACAAGCAGGAGTTCTTGCGCGGATATCGCAGCATCAATTTGAGTAAGCGCTAGTTTACTTTGCCCATACAAGTACTGTTTTATTCCAAAAAAAGAAATTATAAACAAGGTAATAACGCCAGCAATAATCAGACTTATTCTTTTGGTGTTTGCTTTCATATCAGGAATTATTTTTTAAAGACAGTAGTAACATCATGCACCTCTTTTCCTACTCGATTTTTTGCTTCAGCAATCACTGCTCTTAGCTCTGAGAATAATTCGGTTTCAAATTTACTCAATTTGTTAGTTTTATGTGAAGCCACACATTTTGCTTCTTGAGCTTTCAGGACCTGTTCCAGATGGTAAAACTCTGCCTCTAACATCAGCTCAGCTTCATTAGATTCTACTATAACTCGTTTACGCAAGCGACCCATTTTTTGGATTGAATACAAAAGTGTCAACCATGTCAATACACACAAAGCAATCAAAGGAATAAGCACCGAGAGGAAACTAATGAGAAATGTACCAACCGCTACATAGCCTGGCTTTGATACAGTAATAGTTACGGTATCTGAAGGTTCACTTTGGGCACCAAAGGTATCGGTAGCAGTGACACTCAAGGTATACCGTCCGACAACAAACGACTCAGCTGGTATTAATGAAAACGCACCACTGCCGTCAGCTGTTGCGCTCAGAGTCTGCTCTACTCCAGCTGGTGAAGTGAGTAAACCAACTACCGTAGCATTTGGTTTGGTGGTACCTAAAAAGGCAGGTATAACACCAACATTGAGAGTTGCTGGAAATTGTGTAATAAGTGGCTTTTCAAAAGAGGTAATGGTAAACGAGAGTGTGGCTATAAGTGAATTCATCGCCGCATCAAACCCTTCAATCACCACTGTATGATAACCAGGAGCAAGCGAGGGCAAGATAAGGTTTGCTGGTGTATTAGTTGCGCTGTATTCATAAGGTACGGCTCCATCAATCTGTACTTTAAAAAGCTTTACACTCGAGGTTTTATCTACAGTATTAAGAGAAACAGTTTGATTTGGATTTGAAAAGTCAGCATTATCTGCCAGTTTAATTTCAAACGACTCAGGTTTTTGTGAATCAATGGCAATTTTATAATGTTTGATTTTACCCCAACCATCAGCATTTTTAAACTGAACATGGAGATAAGACACTCCCTCAGGCACATCTGAAATAGATAGTGTTTTAATTGGACTGTCGTAGACTTTGGTGGGAATGGCTATCGGACTGGTATCAAGACCGGTTCGTACGGCTACTACACCAGCTGGCACCGTCCAGTTAAAGACCGCATTTTTTTCCTTTGACCACTTTGCTTCGTCAGGGTGGGAATTTGAGGTAATTTGTGGCGCTGCTGGTGTATTGGCTGGCGCAACGAATTCCACTATTACCTCAGGTGCTGGCTGGGATTCCACCACTGATAGAGTGTAGGTTCCGCCGCTCATATTTGTGAGAACATTAGTCCCCTTTCCATCAGCAGCCAAAACAGAGGCCCCCGTTAGTGAAATCCGGGCAGCACCTGAAGTAAGTGATTTGAAGGTAACGGTAAACACAGCCCCCGCAGTACCGGTATAGCCAGTAGGAACTCCACCACTAAATGTCACCGTACCGGCTGAGTTTGAAAACGTTGGCTCGGTAGTCCATAAACTAAAAATAGATGAGCTCCGAGAGGCGGCCACGACCGATAGTTCACGAGGATTAAACGACAGTGTTCCGTCAGCGGCATTAACAGGAACTCCAGAGGTGTTGACATACACGGTGACTGAAAAAGTCGCGCCTGTTTTATAGACTCCCGTACTCGGTGATACAAGCAACGTAGCCGCACTTGCAAAATAAGGCGTTACCAAAAAGAGCGCCCCAAACAGGATAGCTACGACTGTAGTATGTTTTAGTGTTCGCACTTTTGTTATTAGCATAGGAAATGATTAAAGGACTATATCGTCACTGGCCGGTGAAACAAACTTTTTTTGCGCTCGTCTTTTCCGCACTTGCCAAATCACCAATAGAACAACAATGAACAAAGTTGCACCCAGAGCCAGTAGCACCAATAGCTCGGTACTGAGAACAAATTTTTGGTGAGCGGTATCGATAGGTAGGGTGACAATATATTCATTACCAGCTTTATCAATGGCACGCACCCGGACTACACTATTACGACTTTGGTCTTTGAGTAAATGTGGGCTTTTAGTTTTTACCCAAGGTGCATTGGCTGCTCCAAAGTTAAATAATTTAGACTGTTTATAACTCTCTTCAATCACTTCATAATGGCTAATGCCTGTCTGTTTATCAGTAGTGTTAAAGACTACGTACCATTGATTATTTATAGATTCTATGCTGGCACTAAAGTCCTCAGGTGGCAGTTCGTCAGACTGCACATCAGTACTCCACGGATCTAAAATTTCGGCTCCTACTGTATCAGCCAGAGTAAAATTAGCACCAAACTTTTGTAGATTTGCTTGCGTACCTTTACCGTCATTTAGATACGCTGTTGTGGCATCAGTAAATTGTACAGTGGCGGCGCTACGGGCCTCCCCACCACCCACCTGCATACCGGGTGCCCTAAAGAAAATTTCAACTAACGTATTAGTGAGATTGGGGTCACCTTGCACCCGTCCACAATAGCCATTAGGGATGCCTCCGGCGAAACTTATAGTCCGATTTTCTTTATTAATAACGGGTGCCTCTACCCAAATTGGAAAGATAGATTTACCAACGGTAATGTCGACAGGAATAATACTCTCACTATAGGAAACAACCGCGTCCACGGCATTAATACACTCACCTGCTGCCTCATCAGTATCTAATCTAATCGAAATTTTAGTAGCGTCGCCACGATTTAGACTGGCTGTGTTTGGGTCCATGTACAAAGTGGCAGCCGAAACTGTCTGCACCGAAAATAGCAAAAAAAGAATCCCGAGAAAATACCTCATAGTGATTATAGTATAGCTCAAAGTAAAGTACCTAAGGCCAGCTTGTACACAAAGCAAAAACCCTACTCGTGGTGGGAGATAGGGTTTATTGCATTGTACTCCAAGCTTGGATCCACTATTCTAAATTAATTTAGAATACTGGTGTTGCTACGTATGTCAGCGTAGCGGTGTAATCATTTCCTGCTTCTTGCAAAGCAGTTATTTCAACTTGATAGGCCACATCAGCACGCCCAATATTTTGAGTCGTACCATCAGCTGGTCCACCGTGACGAAATACCTGTACTGGTGTCGTTGACGCTGAAACAAAACGGTCACCAGTTGAACTTGCGTTAAATGGGTCCAACAATCCGAACGTTGCGTCATTAGAGGTAATACCCCAGTGACCCCACGTATTTTCGTTTGAGATTGATGGTGATGGTGGCGCCCAAGACACAGGTGTTGATGTGTAGGCCCCATCAATGAAACCGTCAATATCCGCACCTGATGACGAAGTCAACTGCTGATCTACCTGCACTGTTACCGCAAAGCCATAACTAGCATTAGTAGATACACTTAACCTCTGTCCTGCTGATGAGGCAGTATCAGCAACGAGTTGCCCAAATGGAATCGCGGTTGCCGTTGATGATCCAGTTGTTATCAGACTGTTGACGTCAGTACCGCCTGGCAAACCAGCTACCGTAAAGGTAAAACTAGTATCCACAGCAGCGGTGACAACAACTGGTGCAATAATGGCTACTCGAGTTGACCCAGTATCACTTGCTCCAGCCGTAATATCGATTTCATACGATCCTACAGTAGGGTTTCGTAACTGTCTGGTTCCTGTTACTCCAAAGTTGGCATGCTTACCAATTTTAATGGTAGTTGTGCCCGCTGGGTCGATTGATGCTCCGTCACCACTACAAAAAGTGAGCGTAATGAGGTTAGTACTGGTTGCAAATCCAATTTCATCGGTAGCGGCACAACTGGCAGCCACACTAAGGTTAGTGCTACCGTCAATTACGTCAACATCAGCAAAAGTGGTACTCCCGAGTAGAAACGGTCCATTAGCTAAACTTATAGTAATAGTTGAACCATTTGCAATACCAGTTGGTGTTACAAAGGTCAGCGTATGGTTTGATCCAACACTCGGTGCTGAATCAGAGAGGGTGTCGCTAAGCGACGTGACACTTGCAGCTTCGGCGAACCGAAGTGACGGCAAACCGATTGACCATAATAATATGGCAAAGGCTGCAATCGCTGCAATAGCTTGGAGTAGCCCGAACGTGGTATTCGTTCTACTCATATATTCTCTACGTTGTATTAGCCTACTATTGCAATCATATGCATGTACAAAGACGCACTGACTACTAGATGATTACAATCAAAAACGGTAACTGGTCTCCACACCGATTACGTATATTGAATAATAAGCATACTTGCCTTAGAACGCCCGGCTGAAGGCCGTCTGGCTACACTGAGTAGCTCAAAGCACCATTATTGATACCCCCAAAACAAGTACCTAGTCATTGTAGCTTGATGAAAATTTTTTTAGAGATACTTATACACAAAAATTTTTAAAATACTAAAAAATCCATCATTCATTACCTGTAAAATTTTATAACGAACACATTATTACGAGATGTTACAAAACCAACCTTAAATTGAATGGAAGCTTGAGCAGTTGAAACAAATAATTTGATACCAAACTGCTGGCTATTTGGTACGATGTCAGCAACACTATTTATATTTGCACTCGTTTCCAATAGGTGAACAGGTTGGTGTAGGAATTTTGTAAAATATTGATTGTTAAACAATTTTATGTTTTAATCCCTAAGGTTACTTCCACTTTCAAGAAACAATCTCAAGGAGTCAAAAAATGGAAAGAGTTCCTACTGCAAAGGCAATGATCCTTAGTTTTATCGATAAGGGTATCGCTGAACCCACTTTTGCCCCAGTGTATTTGACCGCCAAACTCTCAGCAGTTGACGCAAAGAGCATACAAACTGATCTTTCACGCGCCGGCGAAAGTCTCTGGCACGGTCGAGCTTATCATAGTAGGATGAAAGGAGATATTCACACTTACCCTACTATCGATCTTACCAAGTTCCCTTGGACGGGACGTGAAAGCGTCATGTTCGAATCAGTTCGCGACGGCACGCTTATGTCGGATATGCAGCAACAACTCGATGAAGCGCTCGCATCTCTACCTTTCCAAATACGACCGGTCAATGACAGTCGTGGGTTGTGGCTAGATTCCTTTAAAGATGAGGGGGATTTGAATCGGTACTTTTACTTTGAACTTTTCTGCAAATCCGAAATCCCTGAATGGATCACCGGCCTCGGCTCGATGCGGATGAGTGGGTCATGGTATGTATTCCTCCCAAGCCCTTCACCAGACTGGATCTCATTCTTAAGATCAGTAAACTCAGCCGTACAAAAGCGGATTTAGAAAAACTGGCAAATGTTCCATCAGACGCAATCACTGTCAAGGGAATTGAAATCGCTAATCTTAAACAGCAGATTGAAGAAGCGCTTCGTCAAATTGCCGCTTGATAGAAGTAATTCAGTTACAGGAGCCCCAGCACAGGGGCTCCTTTCTTTTGTTTATGGGCTATATTGTACGAAGTTAACGACACTCTATAAGCTTCGCCTAGGACTCTCCTAGGCGAAGCTAGAAACCTACCGTGTTTTTTGTATGCTATACATCAGCAGAAGATTTGAGGTACTCTATGAACTGAACGTGGATTGCCACGCCTGCGGGCTCGCAAAGACGCTGGGAGCTTCGGAAAATAATACTTTACTGCTTAAAGTAAGCCAGCTCCGCTTAAGACTGACCTATGTAAATCTGTTAAAACTTTAGAAAATTAGTTTCATAAGCTTCGCCTAGGACTCTCCTAGGCAGAATGGGCAAAATATGAACGTTGTTAGTTTCGCTTATCAATCGACATTTACTTAAGGACAGAATTAGCTTCGCCTAGGACATTTAGCTTCGCCTAGGACTCTCCTAGGGAGTAGGCAGACATTAAAACTTTATAAAATTAGTGCAATTCGAGGCAGGCAAGGAAAATCTTGCGAGCCGTACTTATTGTACGGTGAGTAAGATTTTACCGCAGCCTAACGAAGAAGTGTGCAATTTTATAAAGTTTTAGCCGGTCCAGTTGAAAAGTAGGATAGAAAAGTCTTCAAGACTCACTCTTCCATTCGCATTGATATCAGCCGGTGGATTTGAGTCGCCGCCGGCACTTTGCCACCAGAAGATGAGGATGGAGAAGTCGACGAGGTTTACTTTGCCGTCACGACTGAGGTCTGACGGTGAGGTGGTTTTGCCATCGACACCAACAAATAGCTGTACCGAGCTACTAAAACCACTCTGAGTTAAGAGAGGGGCGGTGCCAGAAACTGACCGGGCTTTAATAGTGTACTCGGCATTTCTTAGTCTGCTTGAATTAAAGTTTAGGGCGAATTTGCCGTCAGGTCCACTTTGAATCGACTCAACAATTTCACTATTATTAAAATGTACATCAACTTTGACTGACGGAATACTTTGGCCAGTAATGGCAATGATACTGCCGGGGATGACATTCGCGTTGGCCACAATCATGGTCGGTGGCAAGATAAGCCCGCTAACGTTCGTTACGGCCCCCTGGGTGACATCAAAGGTGTTATTGAGTGTAATGGAGCGTTTACCAGCGGAATCAAGCGCCCAGACGCCAAGCGTGGCCGCGCCTGGTGAAGCATTGGCTGCAAATTCAAACCGGCCAGTACTATTGGCGCGGACAGAACCGATAGATTTAGTATCGAGTAAAAAATTTATTGTTTGATTAGGGTAACCAAGCCCGGTAACACTGACTTGAGTGGCTCCTAATTCTTTGACACCTCCCCCACTACTACCGCCACCGCCAGAGGAACCGCCACCACCACTACCGGCTGGTTCGATCTTACACAAAGCCGAACAAAAGTCTAAACTGGTATTATTTCCGTCATCACACTCCTCCGTAAATTGTGTCTGTAAAACCCCGTCACCACAGTAAGGCCCATAGTTACAACTGACCGTACACTGCCTGCCCGTAATGGTTGTACTGTAGACACCGGTCTCACCAGGAGCGTCACATTGTTCTGAGGCATCTACCAAACTATTACCACAAATACTTAGGGTAATTGTTGTAGTCGCAACACCGACTGTTTCAGCGAACACAAATGGCGTACATGTAAAAATAATGACTACGAGCTGTAGTAATGAAAAAAGGGCAGGTAGTTTCATATTAGCTAATCAGCGAATCATCCTTACGTCCTTGACGTCTGTAGTAAATGAAATACAAAACAGCGATTATAAAGGCAAATAATGGCAGTAACACCGAAATCTTATGCGGGATTGAAAGACCACCAAAACCGTACCCGGCAGTTTGTAGAGTGCCATACGCCAAGATACTGAGATTAAGTTCTCCTTCTTGTTTCACCTCATCATTATTAAAAATTGTATAACGTGCCATATAACTACCTGCTGGTAGTTTAGTTGGTAAGTACGCAGTAATTTCTTCGGTTGCATACGGTGCAATCTTTTTTAGCCTACCGCTATGTTTTGTCTCTTCGAGTAAAACTGCTCCCGTTCTATCATAAATTCTAAATTGAACTTTCGAAGGTGCGATATCTACGTTACCGGTATTTTCGAGCGACATCTTGAAATTGATTTTTCCAGGGAAAAATAACCAGCCGAGTTTATGTCCCGCATCAAGATCAAGAACATCAATTTTTCGCACTCTAAAATCCTCGATTACACGATCAATCACATTGAGATTAATATCAACTTGGGCTCCAAGAGAAATACTGACAACTCCTTCAGCTACCTGATCATCGGTCGGTTGTGTCCTGATACGAATCTTTCCTTCATATTCACGGTACGCGGCATCAGCTGGAACTTTAACTCGTACAGTCATGGCGACTTTTTGTTCACCACGCGGCATAAGTATAGTTGTCCCTTCAACAATTTCTATCCAGTCTTGAATTTCTGGAGCATCAACCATAATCTGAGCATTCAGTGGTGCGTTAGGGTCACCACGTACGAGCAGTATCTGCTGCTCGTACGTTGAGTTACGGGTAAGACTGGTATTACGAACATACGGTGGAGTGATACCAAAACTGGCGCTCGCAACCAATGTGCCAAACGCAAAATAAAGTATGACAACGAGCGAGCTCAATTGAAATAATGATGTGCAGGTGAGTGACTTCATGCGAATGATACTATTATCAAAAATATTTCAATAAAAAGCAATAACCACCGGTCTAATAGCGGTGGTTATTGCTTCAATTTGAAATGTTTATTCTACCAACTCAAAGGTGCAGAGACTGCTCCAGTGAAAGTGTTTTGCCCCGTGTACGACCCAGCAAGAGTAATTGCTGCTGGTACAGCGATACCCCAGAAGGTCTGGCCAGTTGACGGTGTAGAGGTACTTATTGGTTTTGGAATTTGATTAAGTAGTGTTAGTGGCGAAGACGTTGGCGCTAACGATACTCCTGCACCATACGCTACAGCTGATGTAGCGTATTTTTGCTCACTCTGAGGGATGGTTGAGGTAGCAGACACGCGACACGGGTTGGCTACAGAATACGTACCACACATTGAATCCCCTCCGAGTAACTGGTTTAGTCCTGTATTACCGAGTACTCGTAATGTTGTTGAGGCACTAAGGGTTGGCATATTTGTACCAGGCTCGAGCTGCGTGTAAGCAATGAGGTTTGTGAGCAAGCCAATAGCGACCAAACCATTTAACTCCACAGGACTGGTTGAAGTGGACATAGATCCAGTGGCTGAGTTGTTATCAACTCCAGATACTCCAGCTGCCCAGGTTTGAGCAAAGAATGGAGTGTCCGTTGATGTGCCGTTTGTTGGGTCAGCAATAAACCAAAGTGGAAACGTACAGTTATAAATAATTGTGTCATCTGCTCCACCGGCTGTACAGCTAGTAGTTGAAGCTGTACAGGCCAGGTTCCAAGTTGAGGTGGCGACACCGCTTGGGTAACAGTTGTTAGGATTATAACTACCAGCTGAACCGTTACATGAAGAGGTACCCACTCCTGAACGGAATACTGAGGCAACATAACCGGTAATCTCGTCCGCATTTCCGCCACCGACCGCATCACAACTATTGGCATCAGCTACAACGTACGACATTGTAAAGCCAGTTGTTTGACCACCAGGGTTTGATAACGTGATGTTCGTCCCGCCGTTAAGACTCAAAGTAGCACCGGCAACTGTTGGCGCAACATTACTAACAGTATACTGAACGTTTACACCCTGAGCTCCACCAGTCGCACTATGCCCGTGCTGATCAAAAATATAAGGGAAAGCATTGTATGTACTTGCATCTTGCATAATGGCTGCTAACACTCTAGAAGTTGTTGCGTTTGTGAGCGAACCTGGTACAGAGGAAGAGGCGACTGTATCACCAGCTCCACACAAGTTAGTGGTGGTACTGTATGAAGCTGAACCGCAAACTACTAGGAAAATTGTGTCTTCTGCATCAACGATGTCGGGGTCAGTAGAGGTAGAGAGAAATTGTACTGTTCCGCCAGGAGCTGTTGCTCCACCGTTAGCAAAGGTTGTAAAGACGGGCCTTCGGTTTACGTTAAAAGGTGAACTATTTGTAGCGGTGGTTCCTTGAGACGAAGTAGTGCTGCAGCGTGGATTCACTGGATCATCGTCACATACCCATCCGTACCAGATGTTAGACTCAGAGAAAGGGGCCACCTCGGTAGTGGTAGTAGCTGCTCGAGCTTGGTTACCACTGATAGTAGAAGTTGAGACTGCCCAACGCGTACCCGCAGCACAGACTGGCGGCGCAGTACCAAGCGTTGAGGTTGACATCATAGGTGTTGGGGTAGCTGAGGTGCTACATAAAATCAAGAAATATGGTGCTCCGTTAGCATCCGTTGCTGTACCAATCCATGAGACAGTGTTGCCTGAATTGGAGGGGGTCGTCGTTGAAGACTCAATCTGTTCACGGGCCTCCTGCCCCACTACCCACACTGGTGGGGTGTTAAGTACTGTCAAAGTAGTGGTGGCCGTACCTGACTGTGCTGATGCGATTTGTAACTCTGTTTTACCAATATTTAAGATAAAAACAAAGGCAAAGATTAATACTCCTGATAAGGCTGTTAATATGGTTATTTTTCCAGCAGTCTCTACATACTGCGGCAGTTCTTGTTTGTTGTACGTCATAATAATTTACCTATTCATTTTAGCTGATATTCACCCGACTATACCCAAGTTATACACACACTTACTCACTCGTTATCAAAATAATTTATACTTAATTGAGCAAACTTTCAGAAATGAGTGCAGTGCTAGGAGCGCAAGGACATTTTCTGTAGGCGTACTGATTGTACGACGAAAGAAAATGTACCGCAGCGGCGGTCCAGCGATTTTCCTGAGGATGAAAAATCGGGACAGAAATTCAGAATAGTCGCTATCGCTCGTTTCTTCATTCCACAACTAATGTGCGATTTATGGAAGTTTGATTTATTCATAGCGAATGGCGTCGAGGGGATTCAAAGACGATGCACGGCGAGCGGGAAAAATTCCGGTCAAGTAACCCACAATGGCCGAGAAGACAATAATGAATGCGAGAAATCCAAGCGGAAATGCGAACAGTGTTACCGACTGACCTCCAAATTGACCGGCAACAAGATTGAGAAACAAATTTATAGTCATCCCTAATGTCACTCCCATCAACACACCAGTTAACCCTCCCATAAAACCGACCACCACTGACTCAGATACGAAAAGATATTTCACATCGTTTGGTGACGCACCAATAGTACGCATAATTCCAATTTCTTTGGTTCGTTCGAGCAAGGTTACCGTCATCGTATTAAACATGCCGATAGCTGACACCAAAAGCGCAATACCCCCAAAAGTTGCTAACACCGCTTGTACCCCTTGGAAAATCTTTGAAGCTTGCTCGACAGTTTTAGACAAGGCGGTTACGCGGTACCCTTCTTCAATAAGCTGTTTTTCAATAATTGGTAAATTTTCATTACTGTCTACGCGAACTTGGATACGTTCATATTCCTCGACACCAACATAATTACGCAGCTCAGGTAACATCATCATGGCATTGAGCACGCCTTCTTCTTTGGTAATACCACGGACGGTATATTCTTTATCGATTACTACTTCAGTATTAGTATCTGAGCCATCCTCTGCTGGTATAAGCAATCTGAAACTTACCTTTTGCCCGATGAACGCCTTAGGATCTTCTATGCCGAACAATTTTAATACTGCCGGCGACAGCATCACCGAATTTACATCAGCAGCATCAGCGTCAGTAAAAACTACTCCTTCAGTAGCGGTTACTCCAGCATATCGCAAGTAAGGCGGCTCAACCCCTTGAATAAATACATTGCCCGTCAAACCTTTAAACGTAACCAGGGCAGGAAATTTAGCGAGCGGGGCAGCGTCGAGTACCTCAGGTTTTTTTTCAAAGGCGGCGACAGTTTCCGAAGTAAGTTTTAGGTTTTGGGCACCAGTAGCTGACACTCCGAGGGAAAGCAGGGTTTCGCCGAACACAATTTGCTCCAAAATAATCTGCTGCAGGCCAAAACCTAAACCCACAAGAATAACCACTGCCCCCGTCCCCACACCCATACCCAAAATCGTCAACCACGTTCGCAGTGGATTAGTCTTAAACATACGCGTCGAGAGCTGAGCGAGATCTTGAATTCTCATTTGTTACATTATGACACGTACACAACACGTAACTAAGGACAACTCACAGTTTAATTGAAAAGGTAAGTGATATTGAAAACGAGTGTAGTTGGTGGTGAGAGGAGTTACTAAATGTCACGCAACCTTGCGGACAGCGACTTGAGTCAGACACTCCGGTTGAGCTAGCTCACTCTTAGAGCGAACGTTCCATCGATTGGCTCTAGGAAAGAGCAAATCGGGAACAAAGCATAAACATACAACCTTGCGGTTGTTGTTATGCTTTATAGCTGACGTCTACCCCTTGGGCAATCAACTTCTCAAAATACCTTGTCAGCTCATCGGCTTCACTTTCTGATAGTGCCAACCCCCGTTGTCTAATACCCGCCATGAGACGCGTATTAAACTCCAGTTCTTCTATCACACCGGTCACTCTATCAGCAATCAGCTCAACTAAATTCGTGTCTTGTTCTTTGGATAATTTAATCCTAAATATTTCCATTAAATGATCTTTGAGCCGCTCAGCCAACTTATGCTGACTAAAAAATATCCCGGGATTATCTTTTTTGGCCCGAAAGCGTCTAATATCATCTGATTGATGAATCATCAACTCAGATTTTTTTGCCATAGCCTTGGCAATTGCTTCTGGCATCTCTACCCCGCCCTGCTCACTCGGCAAGATTAGGGTTTTAATAAACGCGTCGTGATCTATTTTACCTTTAATAAAATGGCCGACCGCACGCTCTAGTTTATTAAGCTGATTAAAGGTGTAGTCTTGGGTCAGGTAATTAACCATACTTTTTACCCGTAGAGTATCTACTGAATCATACGGGAAAAGACGAGCCAGCTGTTCGAGCTCAGTCACGATTGTCTCCCCTTCTCGTACCGGTTTGATTTGTTTACGCTGCGGGTTTACTACTTCACGCACGATAAATCCATCTTTAAGATAATACACCCGGTGCGCGTAACTCAGGTGCGCCGCATTGTGAGACACCATAATAATGGTTCGCCTATCAAAGGTATTGATCTCATCAATTTTGTCCATTACCTGCTGTGTTGAAACCGAGTCGAGGTTACCTGTTGGTTCGTCTGCCAAAAGAATCTTAGGGTCATTTACCATTGATCTGGCTACTGACACACGTTGTTGCTGCCCTCCTGAGAGCATTGACGGGATTTTGTGCGACACGTGCCCTACTCCAAACCGATCAAGCAAAGACTGCGCCCGTCTGTCGCGGGTTGGTTTATCAACGTCACAGAAAATTTGCGGTAGGGCGACGTTGTCGAGTACCGATAAAGAACCTATCAAGTTAAACGATTGAAAAATAATACCCATCACATACCGCTGAAAATACACCCGCTCACTCGGTGGATAGGAGTAAATATCATCACCACGAATAAGGAGTGTCCCATCACCCGGTGGCAGTGAACCTTGGATAGAATACATCAGCGTTGATTTTCCTGACCCAGAGGCGCCGAAAAGAATAATGTACTCGCCTTCATAAATGTCAGTATTAACATTTTGCAGAGCTCGAAATTCGTTTTGTTTACCTTTATTATAAATAATAGAAAGGTCTCGACAGGTGATAAAGGGCTTGGCCATATTTTTATATTATCGCACGCACGGCAACTGTTCTATCATGCAACCCCCAGTTTTAAGATATCAATACAAATTATTAAAATAAATAATTCAAAAGTGATCAAAGAGCTAAGACTTTCAGAAACGAGTGAAATTCGAGGCACGCAAGGAAATTATTGTGAGCCGTACCCATCGTACGGTGAGCAATGATGACACGCTACGGCGCTTACGTGATTTAACTCAAGTGAGTTAGTCATCTAAGACCTCAAAAATTGAGTGCAGTGCTAGGAGTGAGAAAGCAAACTGCTTTGCTTTCGTAAGACTCATTGAGAGATTTTGCAAAAATACCCAATGAGTGGACAGCTTCTGTAAGAAGCAAGGAAATTACCGCAGCGGTCCAGCGATTTTTCCTAGGGAAGAAAAAATCGGGACAGAAATTCATCATCTTGAAAAGCAATCCCATTGCTTTTCAACTACGCTCGTTTCTTCATTCACCAATTTTGGTGGTCTTATTTACCGATGTTCTTCAACCAACCGAATGTACTCTGGAAGTTTTCCAAAATCAAATCGATAATATTCTTTTCCTGAATTGGAGTGAACAGTACGAAGTTCTCTGACTGAATAGTGTTCTTGGCTTCGTCAGTACAATTGAGCCAAAATTGGTAGACAGTGGCGGGGGCGAAGTCAACAATTACCTCTACGTGGGTAGTTGAATACTGGACGTTTTCTTGTTCAATCGTGATGGGTTCTACGCCGCCGGCCACCCCTTCACGATAGGTCATAAGACAACTGGCTGATTCATCAGTGTTCCACTCGACAATCGTCTGAATCCGGGATTCTCCACCGGGGAAAATAGTTGATTCGTTGGTCACGTTTGTAATAATCGGCGGCGCGATATCACGGACGGTAATAAATTGAATTGGCTGGCTACGGACGCGATCTCCACCCGAGTTTTCTGCAATCACAAACGCCACGTAGCGCGTACCCAGCGTCAGGTCCGCTAAGCGCATTTGGTGCGTTGTAGCTAAGGTCGGGCGACCAACTGAGTTTTGCACACCGGTGGTTAAGTCTTGAAATTCAATCAGGGCTTTGGCTGGCACAGTAGTATCCCACGCTAAAGTCGCGGCGTTTTCTTCTACTTTTACAATCCGCAGGTTACGTATATCGGGTAAAGATGCTTTGGTTCTAAAGGTGTAGTTGCGACTTTCACCGGTGATGCTGTACGTATCTTTAGACAGAACTTTAAAGGTATACTCCGTAAATGGCTCAAGTCCAATTAATCTAATTTCATGATCACTTGATGGCTCACCAGTTGATGACTGAGAAAATTCGTAGGTACCGTCAAAGCCCTGAGTTTTAGAAAATTGCACTTCTGAAGTAGCAGGTCTGTCGGTTACCCACTTCACCAGTGCAGTGTTTGTTTCTGGGATCACTGTTGGTGGCCCAACAATCGCTAAGACTTGGGAGATACCTTTGATGACCTTGATGGTTTCATCAATAATCTCTTGTAGTTTCGGGATACTGGTGATCTGCTTTATTTGTTCGATTATTTCTTTGGTTGGCTCAGAATCACTCTTCCCCTCCCCGATAGCCGGTGTACCATCTGTTTGGATTTTGTAGTCAGCTGAAATGCCCTGGTTTCCTTCGAGGTCAGCTGATACGACACGGAAATAGTAGGTTCGGCCGGGTTCGAGATTATTTAAGGTGACTGAGTGAGTGGTTCTGTCAGCTACTGGTACACGCACAATACCGTAGTCAGCTTGCAGGCCGTAGTTTACCGCCGAGTCAGCTTTTTCACTCGTTTCCCAGGTGAGCGTCACACTCTCCTTGGTCGTAGTACCAATTTTTACATTACTAATCTCCGGCGCTTTTGTGTCATTTGATTGAGCAATAACTGTCTGACTACTAAGAAGAGCCAGACACACCACTACAAATAAGAAGTACCCGCGCATAAATGTACATAAAGTATACCACTAGACTATATCGATACTGGCGTAAAGACGTTGATACCGGAGTGCGGCGCACTGTTGACTCCAGTCGCTGGTACTGCAACACCCCAATAGATTGGAACAACTACCGGTGGTGTAGGTGCGGTTGGTTTTGCTAATCCGATTGCAAGATTAGTTGGTGTCGTGCTCGACATCACGCTACAAGCCGTACATCCGCTATACGTAAAGGTTGAGGTCGCAAACCTTTGTTCATTGGCAGGAATACGTGAGCTACCACCATCAGAGAGATCGGTACCAAGCACTTCAATATTAAAGGCAATATTTCCAACATTAGTCACCGTGGTACTCGCATTTGCGGCACCAGTATTTCCGCCAAGTGCTAGCGAGCCATAATTAATCGAGTTATTTACTGACGCTGCTCTTAAGGTAATAAGTTCCTGAGCAATCGCAGACTCAAAGTCATATGTACCACTCGAGTCACGCACTTCAAGATAGGCTGACCATTTTTCACCTTCATAGAGATTAACCGCTGGTAAAATATACGCATCAGTTGCTTCAGCGTTAAAGTAAATATCAGCACGACATGAAAGCGTACAAGTATTGCCGGCACAATTAATAAACGAACAACTTGAACTTGAAGTCGTATCTCCTTTGTAACAATTATTAGTATTGGCAGTACAGCTTGGACCCGCTCCAGTACGATAGATAGTTGAACTGCCGGCAATAATATCGGCATAGCCGTTAAGGTCAGTTACCGTTCCAGTAGCAAAGACCGTTGTTGTCGTACCGGGAGTTAGATTAATATCAAGACCACCATTAAGAGTCACCGCGCCAAATACCGGATCAAACTGGAGATTCATTTCAGCCACTTTGTTGTAGAAATCAAGTGGAGTGCCGCCATTGGTAACGCGCAAACAGTATGATGAAGTCGCATTGATAGTCGGCGTCAGAACATATTCAAGTTCAGTATATTTATTTTGATTAAGGTTAAGTGCGGTTGTGATATTTGACGGACTTTCAATTACTTTACCTGCAGCGAATGCACCCGAAGTCGAAGCCAGGTGATCGGTACTAGCGTCACCGTCAGCTACAAACGTTGAAGTCTGCATACAGATTGGTGAACTACCACAAGAAGCTTGATTTGGTACAGCGCTAAAGTTCCCTGTTGGCACAGCTTCACAACTAGGTGCCGCTCCCTTTGGTGCCGCTTCCAGTCTAAAGGTTTGATTTACGATATCGAGACCAGAATTTTCAATGGCAAAGCGCAGGCGTTTATTTACACCCGTCACACCGCTGCCGGCTACGTTCTGCAGCTTCTCCCACGTTGCTCCTCCGTCCGTTTGCTCGGCGCCAAAATAAACTGTCGGTGCAATCATCGCTTTAGCCCGGGCGGTATAACTATCCCACGAACCATTTTGGAACCAGAAGGTAAAGCCGACGCCACCAGTAGTGTAACTACTATCGGTTGTAGAAGCGGTGGCAACAAGTGCGCCAGCGGCAGTCCGCAAGTAGGCAGTCATAGAGTTGTTAGTCCTCCAGTCAACTTCTACTTCATACCAACCTGTCGCGTAGGTAACAGTAGATGAAGCGAGAACCGTTCCTGAAGAATCGTTGTCATAAATATTTTTAGCAATCACCATTCTATCAATACCGAACTGTTGTAGACAGATAGCGTAGTTGTTGTTGTTTACCCCTGGGCTCTGCACCCCAAACAACGTACAAGCATCGTCGCCTGAACCGGCTGTATCAATGTACTGCATCCATCTGATGATTTGTCCTTGCGATACCGTCATTGTTGTTCTAAAGATACCGTCGGTAGTACGACCACTCTTGTTTTGTGCTTCAAGTGAGTAGGTTCCTCCGTAGACTGGCGCTGTGTCAGTTTGGAACAAACTAGTATCACCTGAATACTCAGTGATGTTGTTATCTTCAAAATCATCAAAGGCCGCGAACGTTGTCGCTCCTGAACTCGTGTTAGCAGCAGTTGAACTACCGTAGTACATAAATGTAGTCGCTGTTTCGCTCGCAGGCAAATTAGGCACCCTAATCCATACTACGGCGTCAGTACTAGCGGTATAACGCTCAATCCAGTACGGAATTTGGGTCAGTCCATCACTTGACGTAAACCGCAAATCATCAAAGTCTGCCTGCATGTTACTGTCATAGGCCACATTAATTTTGATAGCTGAACTGGCGTAGCTGCTAGTGTCGCTATTTATTACCCGGACTCGCTGTCTGTAATCAAAACTGGTATTAAACCATTCGGAGGCGGTCGCTCCTTCTCCTCCGTCGTCGTTACGCCACCGATAATGGGTTTGCTGGGTCAGCAAACACCCACTGTTATCAAAGCGAATTGATCCACAGGCAGTTACGCCATCGATATCAAACGCTTCCCCGCCAATATTTCCGAAGCTGCCATTAAACCGCCACGCATTGCTGGTTGAACCTGTCAGATTAACGTTAAAACCAGTAATCGCTGACGAAGTAGCAAATCCTACATTAGTAAACACTTTTGAAGCGTTGGCATCAAGTACCGAAGCTGCTACAGAAATCAGTGAGCCCCCGGCGCTTGTCAGTATATAGGAACCGTTTGAGAGGTTCGTGATTGTTGGCGAGCCCGTTAGAGTGAGGCCACCCGCTCCCAAGTTCGTCATAGTGTAATACTGCGCGTTAAGAGTTCCGCCATTTACGGTAAGGCCGTACGAACCACCGAACAAAGCAGCGACCGTGGTTGAGGTGGCGGTCGTACCGAGAATCTGAAGCGACCCAGTAGTAACTGTTGTAGAAGCTCCAGCAGCCATTCGCACATTCACTTGGCGCAAACTGGCGCCAGCAAGTACCGTACCATCAAAGTCATTTGCATAGTTCCAGTATTCGGTAGTGGTAGCAATAGTCACATTACCGTAAATAGTAAGCGACCCATCAACTCCAGCGTGATCTTGGGAATAAAAAGATGCTGAGCCTAAGACAGTCGTAGTAGCGGCACTACTATTCCATGCACGGATAGCCAGTGGGCTGACAATTTCAAGCGTACCATACACATCGCCTCCCAAAGTTTTGGTATTAATGGTGTAGTCGCTCACACCAGAGAGTTTGAGTGTCGAGGTGGCCCAGGTTGTGTTTGCTCCGCCGACAGTATTAGTGAATACTCCACCAACATTTAGTATCGTATTCGGTTCTTTGGTAAAGGTACTAGCGCCGGTAATTGAGAAATTATTTGTTGTAGTTGCGTTACCTACAAAGTTCCAGCCACCGGTGGCACTTCCAAACACGACACTATACAGATTATTTGTACCAAAGTTTACTGTCTTACCGACACTGGTGGCGTTAAAGAGGACAGTACCGCTTGCGTTATTAACGGTACCCGAAGCTATGAGGAAATCCCCGCCGACAGACAACGTGCCGGTAGCAAGGGTGAGTGTGCCAGTTGCCATTGTGAGCGAGTCAGCTAGGGTTAGATTTACATCACTCATAGTGAACGGACCGACACCTGTGAATCTCACGGCAAAGAGGTTTGAGCTACTTGCTTTAAGGCTAGCTGTCGACGTTGCGCTCATAATAATATCTGCCGTATTGTGCACAATTGTACCAGTCAAGTTTTCAAAACTAGCACCAACACCAAGGTTCCCCGAAGGCAAAGTCACTGTTCCAGAAGCAATCCTGAAGTTACCGGTTGTTGTAGCATTGCTGTCCGCCATACTCCATGAGCCACCTATACCCTGGAAGCGAACACTCGGTACTACAGAATCATCAAACCGTACGATATTGCCCGTAGTAGTGCTCGTAAACAAGAGGGCCGTGCCACCCATAGTAAACGCCCCAGCCGTGGCATTAAACGACGCACCGATAGTAGTAGTGCCACTACCAAATGTGATCGCGCCATTTGATTGTACAAATGAACGGCTGGTGGTAAAGATGGCGTCGGTGATATCCCAAGAACCAGCTCCGGTAAATGCAATGTTATAGAAGGTGTTGCTGTTTACATCAATGGTACGACCCGCTCCAGTTGTTGTGAAGGTTGTAGTTGACTGTCCCGCTGTAAAGAGAGCCCCTGTGCCAAATATCATACTGCCGCCAATGGTATGAGACTCCGTGCCGAGAGCACGGAAGGTGGCGTTGGTTTGCGCTTCAAGCGTTCCGTCTTGTGCCGCCCCACCACCGCCACCTGCCACTGTCACATTACCAGCTGGTTCAAAGGTCTTGCCGCTCCAGATCAGAAGCTTTTGATCAGCCGGCAGTGACAAGGTATCGATTCCTGCATCAACGGCCGTAAAGAGAATATCGCCATCGTCAGAGCTGTCCCAAATTGCCATATCGGCAATAGACAGTGGACTCGTGTTTTCATGTCGAACAATCACCCGGTTTTCATACAGATTCATATTACTGATTGATGACACGGGGTCGGCGCTCACGGTCACCGCCTTGCGGATATTGTTATCAATATACACAGAGAGCGTGTCGGCCGGACTAAAGGCAACATTTGGAATACTGTACGCTCCCGTCCCCGCGTTACATGACGCGGTGTAGGTAGTCAGTCCAGCAACTCTAAGCAGAATATTTTGCGTCACACCGTTACAGACTGGTGATACAGTCACTCCTTCATCACTGTAAACATTTCCTGAGACAGTAATCAGCGCCGCTGAGTCATCCCAGACGACATAGCCAGGGTCACCCGCTGGATCATTATCGTACGCTTCACCAGAAAGTAGTCCCGTGTGGTTGGTAAAGCGCCACGAACTAATTGAGGTACCAGTTGCCGTAACGTTAGTAGCACCAGTTACGCCAGAGGATGAAGCAAACACGTTATTTGTGAAGTTTTTGGCTTGGTTGGCATCAATGACTGTTCCGTTCACGGTAATACCTGTACCACCATTTACTCCAATTAAATGATCTGTTCGTGAGAAGTTAGCAACTAGTGGGGTCCCCGTAAATACCACACCAGAGGCATTCATGTTACGGACTAAAACAGTATCCCACGTTGTTGACGCTGTCCCCGACAAGGTCAAACCATACGTACCAGCGCCCTGATTGGTGATTGTGGTAGAAGCGGTACTGGTACCGATTACTTCAAGCGAGCCACCAGCATACGAAGCACTTGAGCCTGACGCCAGACTGACATCTACCTTACGTGCGCCGCCTCCTAAAGCCACTCCATCAAAGTCTGTAGCATAACTCCAATAATCATTACCTGTCACTACCGTGTAGGTACCGTAAATATTGAGCGTACCATCAACCGCAGCGTGATCTTGTGAGTAAATACTACCAAGCGCAGCGTAAGTCGAGGCACTACTATTCCACATTTTTACGTTGGTACTCGAAGCGACAAACAAAGTGGCGTATACATCACCCACTGTTTTGGCATTTATATTTTTTGTTCCGCCGCCAAAGAAACTGAGCGTACTGCTAGCAAACGTAGTAGCCGCCCCACCGAGAGTATTTGTAAATGCTCCACCGATTGCCATAGTTGTACCCGAAGCCTGCGTGAAGTTTGTGTGATTCAGGAGCGTCAGCGCCACAGTCGTCGTCGCATTTTGCGACATGGTGAAGTTACCTGCCCCGTTATTTATAAGCAATGATCCAAAGCTTCCGTTCCCGGCGGCCACTGTATTTGAACCTGCTCCGACCATCGCTACCAAGCCCCCGTTACTGATGAATGTACCAAAGTTAGTCCAGTTACTACCTACAGAAGTAGTTGCAATGTTGCTAGCTGAAAATGTTCCGTTACTGCGAATTGATACACTGCCTCCTACGAGTAAAGCTGGATCACTGCTGTTTACATCAAAAGTAGTCGCTGCTGTGCCGCCAATAGTGAGATTATTTGTCACCGCAATACCGACACCAGTTGGGGTATAGGTCGGAGTACCCGCGCCCGCATTAATATCGAGGTTATAGTAGGTGGTTGAAAGAACCTGCGCGCCGGCACCACTGTATCTAAAGGTACTAGTATCCTCTTGCAAAGTACCACCTTCGACAAACACCGTGCCCGCACCTGCTAGATCCCAGTTACTATTACCAGCGACGAGGAAGTGGGCTGGGCTAATGGTTAGCCTGCCGAGTATAGTAGTGGTAGCTACACTGGCCCTGGTTGTTGTACCAGCAACTAATCCACTACCAAGAACGAGATTATTAAATGTCCAAGCCCGAGTACCACCAAGGGTATTGGTGCGATTGATAGTCGTAGTTCCACTACCAAATGAGAGAGTTCCTTCGCCTGAGAGCGAGCCGTTAGTGAGCGTCACATTGCTTGTACCGGTGACAGTTCCGGTCGCCACATCCATATTGCCATTTACAATCAGTGGCGCGGTAATATTCCACCCACCACCTACACCTGTAAATTGCACAGCATTAAAGGTAACGGTATTCGGACTCGTAATACTTTTGCCAGTCGTTGAGGCATTAAAGATAAAGGTCGATGACGCTGAGGTGAGGACTGATGTGGTAGCAAGCAACAGTCTTCCAGCTAAAGTATGGGTCTCGGTACCAGAGGCGGTAAAGGTAGCAGCGGTACCCAATTGGAGAGTTCCTTCAATAGCTGATGTGCTGGCGTTACCATGAAGCGTGACATTTCCACCCGGCGCAAACGTAGTGGTCGCAAATACAAACAGGCTATTTGGAGCCAGCACTCTGAGTGCAGTTACCCCCGTAGTAGTGGCAACAAACTGAATATCCGAATCATCATCATTATCAAATGACGTCATGTCAGCGATTGTGAGTGGAGCTATATCCTGATGACGAGTGATTACCCGACCAGCATAGATATTCATGTTGGTAATATTGCCTGACGGAGTTTTCGTCACGACTGAACCGTTCACGCCACCATTGGTATTAAGGTACACAGTAATTTTTGGATCACCGATGTAATTTACACCCGCAAGAGTGTAAGTGCCGGTGCCAGCAGCGCAAGTAGTGGACGCCGTAAACGTACCATTATTTACTACCACACGCACATTTGGTGTAGTGCCGTCGCAAGTTGGTGACGAGAGCGGTGTTATTCCATCATCAGCATATACCACACCGGAAATCGTAATTGAGTTGGAACTATCATCCCACCGGACTGAACCAGGATTAGCGTCACCTCCATCGTAGGCTTCACCATACAAGTTTCCTGTACCAAGTCGGAACCAGACAAATGATGAGGTAGTACCAGTTAAGGTGACGTTAGTACCCCCACCTACTGATGAAGTAGCAAATCCAATACCAAAATATTGGGCTGATGGGTTCTGGGCTACGGTAGTGCTACTGATAGTAATACCAGTATGGCCAGGTACAACGTTGAAGAATCCGTCTTGGAATATTGCTAATGTCGTTGAAGCATTAAGCCTAAGACCACTAGCGTCGATACCAGTCACGGTAAAGTTTTGTGCAGTAATGGTAGAGGTAGTAGCACTCAGGGTAAAGGTACCCGAGATAGCATCAATGGTAGTTGAAGCACTTGCTCCACCAACCAGATTGAGTGAGGCGCTGGTAAGGCCAACTTTAGAACTAGAAGCTATACGCACGTCCACTTGTCTACTTGTAGTGCCCGTGAGAGCAGCCCCATCAAAGTCAGTTGCAAAACTCCAATACTCAGTACCCGTGGTCCTAACATAATCGCCGTAAATATTTAAATCACCGTCAACTGCAGCATGATCAGCTGAGTAAATTGATGAGGTGCTGGCGGTGCTGTAGGTCGTTGCTGTACTATTCCACATTGTCATATCAGTATCACCGTTTGTCAGAATAGTGGCGTAAGCGTCTCCACTATGTGATTTTAGATTGATAGCAGCGTCTACTCCCGATAGACTGAGAGTTGAACCAGTCCAGGTGGTACTCGAAGCGGTCGCGGCATTTGAAAACGTACCCAAAGCTGCAAGTGTCAGTCCGCTTTGTAAGGTAAATGCAGAAGCACTCGTGAGGTTTATGGCAACCGTGGCAGTGGCATTTTGCGTGACCGTAAAAATACCTGAAGCGCTATTAAATTCAAGCGTCGCAAAGGTTGAGCTACCGACAGCGATTGTCTCGGCTCCTCCAGTTGAGTTAAAACGCACAGTACCATTATTTGCGCCGAAGCTGGCGACGTTAGTAAATGAACCAGCTACTCCCAGAACACCAGTTGGAAATGTAGCGTCTCCACCAAGTTCAGACACGTAATTACCCAATATAGTTGTGTTAGTGTCAGTAAAGACTCGCACCGTTCTAGATTGCGCTGCGCCGACACTGTAGAAAGCAGTAGAACTTGACTGGTTATTTTCTTCGGTAGCAATCCAACCAAAGGTTCGCGCCACTGAAGCCAGCCTAAACTCATCAACTCGTCCATCATGGAAGCCACCTCCACCACCTGAACCGGCGGCTCCAATTGCAAAACCAGTAATCACAGCCGGGTCGTCTGAGGCTGCCCCGGTAGTTATTTGCGCTCCATCAAGGTAAATACCCATAAACGCGCCCGCCCCGCCAGCTGACACCAGACCGACATGAGTCCATTTATCTCGATATGCCGTGTAGCCAGCAGTAATACGACCAGTAGCTCCACAACAATTTCCATAATCCCAATAGAGGGTATTGTCACTGTATGGAGCGTGGGCAGCAAAACGATCGTCACCAGCGCCCGCATTAAAACCAAACATACTGGCTACTTTAACTTCAGAAACAGCTACGTTACTCCAAGCGGTGACAGTGACCGGCGTAGACGTCCACGAATACGTACCATTTGTTAGCGTGTCATTTACACCATCAAAATCAATACTGTTTCCAATGATACCCGCCACACTATTGCCCGCTCCCATACCACCGGCAGAAGTGAGGTTGCGACCATTAACGGTACTGTCTACAAGTACACTGGTTGGATTAGTGCCTAGGTGATACACCGCCTCAAAGCCGTTAGTCCAAACATTGTTTCGACCAAAGGTTGACGTAGCGCTGTAAGCGCTCGCTGTCCCATTACCATAATAAATATAGAACGTTGTGTTGGTACTTGAACTCACGGTCGGTGCTTTAAAGTGCAGCTCGCCCGTTTTAGCGACTGTATCAATAGCCACTAGTTCGTATGGCACTTCAGTTAGACCATCACTCGTCGTAACTCTGATATCGGTACCACTCGCGTTAACTGAGCTAAAAAAAGTAGTCGGTAAGTTAGCGAGATTTACATACACAGGGAAGTCAGTCACGGTGGTTGGTACCTGTGCACTATTTATCACTATTGGTTGTCTGGCAGACCAGCTATCGTTGTACCAAGAACTGGCGGCCAGCCCACGAATACGTAGGTTGTTAATAGCCGAACCATTCGCTCGTAAGCTGTTGGTGTTTTGCACAAGCAGCACTAGTTCACCACTATTGTGATTAAACGCCCCTGCACCTGTGACCGTGAAGTCACCACCGACGGTCAGTGTACTCGAAGCTAAAGTGACAGTACCACTTTGAATATTGAGATTACGAGTAGTTGTCGCTGCACTTTCGGCAAAGCTCCAGGCACCGCTACCGGCAAACACTAAATCATAGAAGGCATTGAGGAAGGCTGAGCCCTTTTGGATAATGGTTTTACCAGTAGCAGCACTCGTCATTCTCACTTCCCCATTGTTGTGCAGGAACGTACCGCCAACATTTGCAAAGTTACCACCAATAGTAGTTGTGCCGGTTGGTAGTGTGACCGTCCCCATGGCGATAGTGAAGTTGTTATTTACAGCCAACGTTGCTGTTGTGAATGACCAATTCGCGCCAATACCACTAAAGGTGACGTTGTTGAAAGCTGAAGTACCACGGGCGATAGTGCCCGTACTGGTACCTACAAATGTCACCGTGCCTGACTGGGGGATAAACGAGTTGTTATTTGTCCAAGTTTTGTAGACATTAATATTAAATCCAGAACCAGAAGCATTGAGGGTATCATCCGCACCAATTGTGACCGACTCGGCAGCCACATTACCACCGAGAGTAATGGTTTTGGCCGCACCGTCAATGACAGCAAACCCAATGTTTGTAGAGGAGGCAGAGTTGTCAGTCCAAATATGAGTTCCTGATCCATCAAACGTGGTTGTACCTAGACCAGTGAGGAAACCGCCTGTACCGATGCGCAGGTTTTGCTCCAAATTAATAGTTGTTGTTCCCCGCGCAAACGTTCCAAAGTCTACAACCAGCGTACCAGTAATATCAAGAGGCTTGTTAGCTGACCAGGTGGCACTGCCAGCAGTCTCGCCAAAAGTGACATTATGGAAAAACGTGCTTGTAGCTGAAGAAGTAGAGGTTATCGTCTCGCTCGAGGTTGTCGCTGAAAATATCACCGTCGATAGTGAAGGGATAAAGGTGCCAGTATTTAACCACGAACCACTTACCCTGACCGTGTTTGTTTCAGGTAAAAAACGTCCTTGATTCACGATATCGTGCACACTAATATTTGCCCCTGGCATATAGACCGCGGTAGTTTTAATTTTGAGTTTTGCGTCAGCACAAGCGGCTTCAACGCAGAGTGCCAAAGTTGAGCTACCGCTGACAGTAAAGAAGACATCCTCATCATCGCTACTATCAAATGCTCCAAACAAAGCATTTGATGAGGTCGCATTATCTGTCGAGCCAAACGTCAGGTGACGTTTATTTAATTCCATCTGAGTCACATCACCCACCCCATCATAGGTCGTGACACCAACTGCCTCATCACTATCATTTACACCATCGATAAAAACGGTGATGGCATCACCTACAAATGCCGTCACATTAGGAATCGTCCAGGTGCCAGCTCCACTAATAACTGCTGTCTTGCCTGATTGCAAAATTCCATTTACCGCCACCGCTACTGTACCGGTAGCTACGGTAGTCGAAGCGTCGTATTCATAGGCAGTACCTGACACGTTAATACCTTGCGACCATTCCAGTGACCAGTCCTGCACAGTTGGACAAGTACCACTATTACAAAGAAGCTCAGCCTCAAGTTTAAGGACGGAGTAAACTGTTCGATCAAGTGCCGCAATACTGACAGGACTACTCGTAAAGCCGGTGGAATTACCCGCCAGAGCTACGTCAGGCACCAAGACAAATACGCCCGGCGTTGTTTGATAATACAATCGATAGCGCACATCACTAGCTGCTGGTGTAGAATCGTTCCAAGAAATTCGCTCCCAGCGGGGACCTGAACCATCAGCAAAATCAATTGGCGTTGAACGAATCGTACCATTAGTGAAGTTGGGATAAATTTGAGCAGCTGCTGTAATTGATCCATTGTAAGGCTGGGCAGTAATTGACGGGCTAGTACTAAAGTTAAACAGAGTTGACCAGGCATTGCCGTTCCATTGACTAGTACTGTACCGATCAGGAGCTGAACCATCATCAAAAGCAAACGTGTGTATAGTGCCGTCTCCACCACGAACAGTTTGCAAACTCCAACTGTCATTAACAGTATCAAGACTAAATTCTCCAGAGAAGGTACCGGTGGCAGTGGTGTACTGCTGATAGCGAGCGACTATTGTATCTGAATACGGAATAATCACGTCACCATCTACCCCTTTTAGAGTCTGGTACTCACAATCAACTGGCTGGCCTAATTTACTATTTCCGTCGATAGTCATTAGTGTACTCGCACTCCAAGCACTACCGTTCCAGGTCTTGACACCAATATCAATTACGTCATCAATGTAGCAGAATATGAGATTGTCGGTTCCAACATCACGCTTTAATGAACCCCATTCAAAGTCATTTGAAATAGCTGAAGATGTTGGAGTAGTCCAACTCGAACCGTTCCACGAAGAAAAGATGAAGCTGGCTAGAGTATCGTTTGAAACTACCGCCAACGCTTGTCCGCCAGAGGCTTCATAGTTTAGAGCGATTCCTTCATTGCTATTTTCGTTAATGTTACCAAAAGTGAGTGAATTACTGAAGCTTGAACCATTCCACACTAGCGCTTCGTAGTCCGTAGCGCCAGTATTAGTATGACGAAACACGGCAATAATTTCATCTGATACAGGATCAGCTGCCAGCTCAACCCACTCACAGTTATTGACGTTGCTAAGTGGAAGCGAAGTTGACGCAGACCAAACGGTACCATTCCAGATGCTGAACCGGGCTTCTGTACCCTCACACGCTACGGCAAGCAAATCACCTGAAGTAGTCTCGTACTCAATATCAAACCGGCGTTTGATAGCGTCTGTCGCTTCTGTATAAATTTCATACATGTTGTTCCATGACTCAGACACACCATCATAAATTTGAATGTTGATATCAAGATCTGTCCCCAAGGTCGCCAGCGCATACTCAGGTCTCGTAGGCGAAGCATCTAGTCTAGTCCAGCGTATTTGCGCTCCTACAGTATCAGCAGAAGCAGCATTGTTCCAACTAGTACCATTCCACAAACGAAATTGTGGCGCCTGTCCTGTTCCCTCACCGTAAGCTGCCATCACCCCACTGACTACCGAAGTAATTTGCGCTCCGCCGAGAGTTGTTTCAATATCCTGATTAGTGTTAGTTAAAAACTGTTCACCCGTTGTCTGATGCCAAACGGAAACTAAAATACTAGTATCGACCGTAATACTTTCTGGTTGAGAATATTGTGACCAAGCGTTTGTTCCGAGCGGATCACGGGCCCGAACACGCCACCAGTAGGTACTACCGTTTGTCAGCGATGAGTTTAAAGTGTAACGTACGACATTACCAGAAACAAACGGTGTGATATCCGAACTAGAGGCTGTGTTTACAAATCCAGCATTGCTACCAGAATTGAATGTCGACGATGACACAAAGTCAGCCGTGCTTGAATATTGAAATTCATATTCCAAACTATCACTCTGTGGGTCAGTGGTTGAAAATGTAAAAGCTGGTGTGGTCGTTGCCACTTTAGCGTTATCAAAAGGCGTTACATGAATCGGTATCTCAATAGTTTGACCCCAAATCAATGTCATCGACAAGAGACGTGGTAAGGTCGGTGTCCCAGAGAATACTGAGGTGATTCGCAACTCGTTATAAAGAGTTGTATCAAGCGTGCCAAGAGCAACTGGTGAAGCAGTTAGACCAGTACTGTTTCCAGCAATTAAACTATCTGGCACTAAAGCAAAGTTCTCACCACTAACCCGATATTCCACATAATGTCGAATAGTTCCTGAAGTGACATTTTGCGCAAACGACAACTCACCCCAGGCGTTTCCAACATCTCGGTCATCGTAATCAATAACTGTAGTGGTAGTTGTACCAGCGGTAAACCCGGTGTTAATTCCTACATCATTGGAGCTGGTACCAGCCGTTACATCGAGTAGGTTCCCCGTTGTGAATTGCTCACCCGTTGTCTGGAACCAGGTAGTAATCAAAGTACCAGAAGCTATCGTAAAGCTACTAGGGACTGACCAATCACTATATGTACCAGAGCCGTTATCATCTTTTGCCCGCACTCGCCACCAATACGTATTTCCCGTTGTCAGAGCGCTACTCGGAATAAACCGGATAGTTTGTCCAGTAGTATAGAGACCACGCTCAGACGGTGACGCTAAGTTAGTAAAGAGCGCAAAGTTTGCATTTGACTCATTTGTTAAGTCAGGTGAACCAAAAGCGTAATCCGTGTCAACCATGATTTCATAAGACACTTCATCACTCACTTCATCTTGGGCTGCAAATTCAAACCAGGGTGTCGTTGAAGAAAATTGTTCGTTGTCAAAGGGGGCTGACAATACAGGGACCAGTGGTGGTGAATTAGTAATTAAACGAGGAAATTGCTGGTAGTCACTTAACGTTGAACCATCGGTGTATACCATGCGGAAGCAGTAATTAGTATTTGGCAAAGCAGCATTATTTTGAATAGTAAAATCCCATTCAGCTGCATTGCCGACCGGCAGTGCTTTGCGGTTACTATTTGTAGGATTACCTTCTTCATAGGTTTCTGCATTATCTGAACCAGTAAGTACCGTGCTAGGTAAGGCTGCCCCATCACCAACAAACTCTTCCGCCGACAATGCATAGAAACCAGTTGGATTAGACTGATTGGTCCGTTCAGTTGAAATGAACCCCGCCGCCCGAGCCACTGACGCAATTCTGAATTCGTCAATTCGCCCCCGATGGAAAGCACCACCAGCTGGATCGGTACTACCGATGGCTAAACCTGTTAATGTTGGAGGATTATCTGAGTTAGTGATACTCGTAATAAGGGCGCCATCGAGATAAATACCCATAAAAGCTCCAGCTCCTCCAGCTGACACTAATCCAATATGCGTCCACTTATCACGGTAGGCGGTATAGTTGGCACTAATACGACCAGGTACCGCACAACAGGTACCGTAATCCCAATAAATTGTGTTATCGCTCCACGGCGCATGAGTCGCCAGACGCTCAGATCCTGCAGCCGTAAATCCAAACAAGTTAGAATTCTGTACTTCGCTAGTATTTACTCTAGACCACGCGGTCACAGTGACGGGTGCCGAGCTCCAGGCAAAGGCTGCGTTAGTAAAGCGATCATTTACTCCATCAAAAGTAACACCTTTACCGACTGGACTGCTGGTACTATTACCAGCCGTCATTCCGCCGACTGATGTCAAATTTCGCCCATTAACGGTGCTATCAGTCATGGTGGCACTTGGATCAGTACCTAAGTGATACACCGCTTGATAGCCGTTGGTCCAAACATTATTTCGACCGTAGGTAGCAGTCGGGCCGTAGCCACTCGCGCCCGAGTTACCATAGTAGATAAAGAAATCTGTGTCAGTAGTAGAAGCGAGCGTCGCTTTAAAATGAAGCTCACCGATTTTAGCTATCGTATCAATTGATACAAGTTCAAATGGAACTTCAGTTAACCCATTGCTAGTAGTAATTCTAATATCGTCACCATCAGACTGGACACTAGCAAAGAAACTGTCAGGTAAATCGTCGAGGTTAACGTACACAGGGAAATCGGTTTGGGCACCATTAACCAGCGTACCTTTGATAGTAATTTTTGATCGACGTAACCAGGAAGCACTCAACCAATCTGCTCCCACAATTGCGTTTGCGTAGCCTCGCCACAAGGCGGTAGAGCTACCGACTGCCCCAATATCAGTCCACTCTGTAATGGCACTACAAGAGAGACCGTCGGCGTACTGAAGTTTAAAAGCCGCGGTTGATGTAGGGAGAGTCACATTAGCGCCTTCGAGCGATAATCTAAGGCGAATAACATCATTAATGTTGACAGATTCTGATGAACTAAGTGGTGTATTCTCAGCAATATCAGTCACTCCAAGGGGCCACGGGTCAATTGGTGTAAGGAAACTGCCATTGTCATACCAGCGGTACGTACTTTGAATTAGCTTTGGCTTTCTGAGCCATGAAACTGACCAATCATCCAAACTAGCACTCGCTGAACCAAGTGTGGTTAAGGTTGCCTCAAGACAGATTTGGCTATAGGTAGTCGTTGACAGGCCCGTTAATACTAACGGCATTGACCCGGTTCCGAAACCAGCACTGTTTCCCAGTAGCGCTCCATCGGGTACGTACGAATCGCATGTACTAGTACTCGTGTATCTAAGTCGGATTAGTACATCAGTCCCAAAAGGTTCTGTTGAAGCAAAACTTAAATCTCCCCAGGTAGGCTGATTAGGCACAGCTGAGAAGTTTATCGGTGTACTCCTTACGACACCTTGCGTAAACTGAAAACGTTTGGCAGCCATCTCAAAAGTTTCAAAAGGTATACCAATGATAGATGAGGGGTTCGGTGCAATTGTTTGTTTTATTGCCCAACTCGTCCCGTTCCAGTAGGAAGATTCGAGCTCGTCACCAGCAGCCACATCATCATGCCACATTGAAACAATAGTGCCGTCCCCTGCTCGCTCAGTTTGACCCCAAAATAAACCAGCTGTACCAATCCCCGTGATTGACTGTTCAGCTGACCAGGATGAACTGGCGTAATTAAATACTGAATAGCGTGCTCCTACCGTATCCGAATACGACATTAATATATTACCTGTCCGTCCAGCGGTAGTTTCAAATTCACAGTCAATCGGCCGAGCTGCTTCGGAGTTACCAGCAATATCTTGTTCAAAAAATGTGCTCCAAATACCGCCGTTCCACCTCACCACCCCGATATCAGCATCAGCATCTATGTAACAAAGTGCCATGTTATCAGAATTAGGATCAGCTGCCAGGTTACCGAACTCAAAATCATCACCGAGCGCTTGCGTTGCATTCACTGTAAAGCTTGTACCATTCCAGGTGGTATAAATAAGATTGTTGGCAGCACCATTGGTCACGGCAATAATTGCTTGATCACCAGAAGATTCATATTTTAAACCAATCCCCGCCCGACCTTCTTGCCCCACCTGTCCAGCACCAATCACTCGGTTTGCTATCCAAGCATTTCCATTCCACACTAACGCTTCGTACTGCAAAGTAGCGCCACCATCTCGTACCACCAAGATTAGCTCGTCCGAAGCTGGGTCAGACGCAATTTCTAAATAGTTACACACACTAACTGAACTTACTGTAATAGATGTCGTAGCGCTCCATGAACTTCCATTCCAGATACGGTACACCGGACCAGCCCCGTTACTACAAGAGACCGCCATTGCATCACCAGACATACTTTCGTACCCCACAGCCAGACCTCGTCTAGTAACGTTGGAAACTGTACTACTAAGCAACGTTCGATTGCCCCACGAACTACTACTTGCGCTGTAGACTTGGGCGTAGGCCGCACTGGATTGATCAATCGTAAGCATCATGTACTCATTACGACTTACACTGGCTGCCGTTCTAACCCAGTTTATAGTACCACCGACAGCCACTGCGCTTTGCTCAGCGTCCCAGCTTATCCCATTCCATAAACGGTATTTAGGAGTAGCACTGGTACCGTCACCGTAGCCGACAATAATTTCCGTACTTACTGCCGCATCAACGGTTACACTATTATTTACTCCAGGAGAAACTGCACCAATGAGGGTATTGCTTTTAAACTGTCCATTAAGGTTTTGATACCAATTCGGAACAATATCACTAAGGTTAACGGTCAGACTCTGGGTGGTGGAGTAATCACCAAATTCTCCCGAACCATTTACATCTTTCGCCCGCACTCGCCAGTAGTAAGTGGTAAGGTCTAGCAGTACGTCAGCTGGTTGCAATTGAAAGCGAACTTTATTGGCTTCAATAAACGGTGAAGTGTCAGTTGAAGAAGCGGTGTTTGAAAATCCAGCATTAGCACCTGACACACGCACAGTAGCAGTTGCAAAATCAGAAGTGGTTGAAATAGAAAATTCATACTGGATATCAGATGTACCATCAGGATCATTACTCTGGAAATCAAAGTATGGTGTAGTAGAAGCAAATCTTATGTTATCAAAAGGTACACTAAACATCGACGGTGCTGGTGCTCTGAAGTTGAGACTGGCTTTTTTCCACA
>JAYVHQ010000018.1:0-15216 GCA_043771035.1 Candidatus Kaiserbacteria bacterium
TGGCTAGGGTTAGTCGCTAGTAACTTTTATAAAACACAATTGGGTGCTTTGATGGGTCCGATTAATTGGCCAGCGGCAATTATTTTCTACTTGGTCTTTTTGGTAGGGCTCACATTTTTTGCTATCTATCCAGCGGTACTCAAAAATTCCCTCATGACAGCAGCGATTCTGGGTGGATTGTTTGGGTTCTTTACCTACGCTACCTACGATTTAACCAATCTCGCTACCCTGCGTGACTGGCCACTCTCGGTTACTATTGTCGACATGATATGGGGGACAATTCTCGGAGCATCAGTGTCTGTAGCGACGGTGTTTATCTATGGGTTCTTTAATTAAAGTTATTCTCGGCACTGGATTAATAGGTATCGTTCTATTTTCCCTGTATATGGTAAATAAAAAAAATGAAATCGACACAATCCCAGAAGGGGAAGTGACTGAACATACCCTTGGTGAGTTTACAAACCTGGTCCCGTTTACTATGGGACGGATTTCACTGCTCGGGTCTATTGCAGATACAGATACTGAGCGCGCTCTCGGTCTATCTAATACCAAAGAAATTCCCGCTGGTGTAGCTAAAGTTTTTATCTTTGAATCATCCGCGAAATGGAGTTTCTGGATGAAAGACATGAACTACTCGATTGATATTTTTTGGCTCGATGAAAACGGGCGAGTGGTGCATATAGTTGAGAGTGTTACGCCCGACACGTACCCTAGCACTTCGTTTTCACCACCTGTACCAGCCAAATACGTCATCGAAACCAAAGCTGGTTTTGCCAAAGAAAATAATATTAGGGTAGGGGAGAGTGCTGGCACGACACAAATCTTAAAAGATCATTAAACCCCAAAGTGTCGTCTTTGCGAATCATTTAGGGAGTGTAATGATGTGGCAATCCACACCGTATGTTGCAATTGTCTGACAATTGTCATACAATACAAGGTATATGAACATAAACATAGTTCCAAAACAAATAGGTATTCGTGAACTAGTCCGTAATACCAAAAAAATATCTGAGGCAGTAGATAAAGGTGAAGAGTTTGAAGTATTTGTTCGTTCCGTTCCGGCTTTTCGTGTGTCTAAAATTGAACAGAAAAAAACTTATACATATACCTTGGAAGACCTAAAAAAAATACGCTTTTCCTCTGACGACAAAAATTTAGCAATGAACATAGATAAATATCTTTATGGTCAAAGCTAAAATAGTCCTTGATTCAAATATTTGGATCGGGTACTTTAATGAAAAAGACAGTTTACATAAACAGTCTGTGAAAATAGTTGAAGCTTTGAATGCGGTATATGTTCCTGAATATGTAGTTTTGGAGTCAGTCTCAATTCTTAAAATGAAGTCTGGCCCAGAGTTAGCGAATATTTGCCTGGGTATTTTTACAGATTCACTAAATATTAACGTTATCCCCAGTAGCTCAATTTTTAGCAAAACAACTAATTTGTTTAAGACTCTAAACGACAAACACCTCTCGTTTGTCGATATGTCTCTCTTGGCTCTTTCACGCGACTATGAAGTCAAGACGTTTGATAAAAAGTTAGCCAGTGCGATTAAAAAGTATAGTTTGTAGGCAAGGGAAGCGAGCAAGCAAAAAGCTTGCAATTTTATTAAAACATGACATAATACTTGTCTGTTCTTTAGTACCATAAAAGCAAACGTACACCCTCATTTAACGGGTCATGAACCCAAAGGAGAGACAAATGTCTGTAAAAGTAGAACGCCGTTTGGGCAAGGTCACCACTTTTCCGATTCCTGGAGCTACTCGGGATCTGGATGATTTCTATCGCCGCAACAGTGGCGTCTGGTGTTCTCCGAATTTCCAAAAATTCATTCTGCTTGGGATGTCGCAAGGTTCGGTCGTGACACTTGATACCAAATGGGCGTCAGCAAATTTGGATGAACCAGCGAGTGATGATGAAATCGACAACGATTTGCCACAGGACGGCGTCTTTCGGAAACGTGATCTATTCCTCGGTCATTTGGCTACGCTGACGTCAGCCCAACCTAAGGGTGGGAAAGGCCGTTTGTTGACCAAAGACTACATGGCAAATATCTTCCTTGTGGAATTTGATCCCGGAGTGCCGTTTGCGGTGTTCGTCTACTGGCGTCCGGATGACGCTCAGTGGTATTTCAACGCCTATCCGCGTGATGCGCATCGGTGGAATCCTGGTGCTCGGGCTTTTGGCAACTGCCCCTAAGAACCTTTGTTTTGGTCACTTTGAAACTGTGACCCTTGGCCCCTTGGAAATTTTCCGGGGGGCTTTTGTTTGCTATACTGTTATATGAAATGTGTATCTTGTTACGATTACGGTTGTGGCAGCGCATTTTGCTGGAATCTTTTTACCAGAGCTCAGTTGGCTACGGTTGACGGGGGTGTGTATAAGATACAGGTATAAAAAATATAGCAGTTGGTGGCCTCATCTGGTGGACTTTTAGGTCCCGTATAAAATTCAACCAAAAGCTTTACGTTTTCGTAATTCAATTGGTGGTGCTATGGATGGGCGAGGTTACGCAAGTGCCGTTTGCGGTGAACGTCAACTGGAATCCGGATGACGCTCAGTGGAATTTCAACGCCTATCCGCGTGATGCGCATCGGTGGAATCCTGGTGATCGGGCTTTTGGCAACTGCGAACTATTTCTCCCTGCCTTATTGGTGGGGAGTTTTGTTTCTAAACCTTTGCGCCAACCACCGAGCATTCGACCGACTTCGGACAGTTGCTCGCTTAGGGCAATATACTTTTGGTTATCAAAACCTTCGATAAAAAACTAGCTAATGCTATTAAGAAGTACAGTTTGTAGGGAGGGTAGTAGGAACGTAAAAGAGCTTGCAAATTTACGTAAATTGTGCTATAGTTTTAGTCTAGTTCTTTTACAAATTTGGTCATAGCCACAAGGTTATTTTAAGTAGTAAAGTAATTTTTTGGCTATGACCAATCAACTGGTTTAGTCCTGCCTCGGGCGAGAGGAAAATCTGATGCGCAACTGAGCGCGAGGAGTAAAAATGACTGACTCAAATGAAGGATTCGCTTCTGCGTCAATGACATCTGGACAACTGAATTCAGTTGTAAAATGTCTTGGAGGTAAAAATGCCACCATGTCACTTCTGACCGATCAGGAATTGCAAAAAGCAGTTGCGGAGCTGATTGCAGATTGGAATAAACAACCGGTAGTTGCAACTTATTTCACTTCGCTCTTTGTGGATGAGACGATTATGTTGCCGGCGACTAAAGGCTCCGTGACGCTGGCAGACTCGTCTGCTGTGTTTCCAGGATGTCTCGATGCTGACTTAAAAAATTGGCAGACCAACAGGCCAGGTAAGAATACGAAGCCTCAGGCTGTGCAGGTCTTGGAGCAATCCAAAGACGGTAACTTCAAGCAGATGTTTGAGTCACTCGGACCACTCGATCAAAGTGTTATGACCCAAGGACAGATCGCGGCGTTTTGTGTCACTCATCGTGACAAACTTCGGCAAGAAGGTTGGGGTACGTTCTTTTTGTTCAAGGTTAAGGCTGAGTATTTCGTTGCGAACGTGGACGTTGACGCTGTTGGTCGGCTGAAGCTTTACGTCAATCGTCTCGATTACTCGTACGTCTCGTATGCTCGGTATCGCGACCGGGTGGTTGTCCCGCAACTTGACGCTTGAACCCTAGGACTCTTTTGTCCTTTGTAACTTTGCCTCTCTGTCGCTTTGCGATGGAGGGGCAATTTTTATATACTGTAATGCAGTTTGGATTATCCCCTGGTTACGGCTGGGCGAACGAACTGTGTAACTACTACGTACGGAATTTTGTCAATTACGGTTGACATGAGTGTGATGTAAATAGGTGCTATTAAAAAATTAGTTAGTTGGTGGAGTGTACTGGTGGACTTATAAGTCCCGCATAAAATTCAGCCAAAAGCTTTTCAGTTTGGAATTCAATTGGTGGTGTTACGGATGGTACATTTTACGATACGACCAGTTTCGTTGCGAACGTGAACGTTGACGCTGATGGTCGGCTGAAGCTGAACGTCAATCGTCTCGATAACTCGAACGTCTGGAATGCTCAGAATCGCAACCGGGTGGTTGTCCCGCAACTCACTTTTTCTACCGCTCAGTGTGAGCGGTAGTTTTTGAATGAACAAATGAACGTAGTGATTATTGTGAATTTATGTCCCAGTTTTTTCTCCCCTTGGGAAAACTGCTGGACGGTTTTCCAATCCCTTACGCCAACCGCCGAGCATCCTGCCTATTTCGGTTAGGTGTTCGCTAATCGTAATGTATTTTTGGTTATCAAGTGCGTGTATTTCCCACGCCAGTTGCAGGAGCAACTTTAGTAAATCAACTCGCGAGATACACCGTTCGAGATGAATTATTTTTGTATCAAGTTTGGCGTAACTAGCTAGGAAACTGAATTCAATTGCGATGAGGAACACGTCGTCAATTTTGTTACCAAGGGTGTAGCGATTCTGTTTGGGAAAATCAACGAGATAGCGTTGCCATAGTCCGTAGGTATCTTTGAGGCGCATTACAACGGGGATTAGTTTCGGTTGTGTAGTTGCGGGGGGGGTAGACTTGATGGTATGTTTGGAATTGAAAGTGTTCATGACTACGATACTATCATCTCGGTCGAGAATTTGCTCGAAGCGTGGCGAGAATTTATCCGCGGAAAACGGGGACGTAAGGATGTACAGGTGTTTCAAATGAGCCTGATGGATAATATTTTATCGTTACACACCGACTTACAAAATGATAACTACCGACATGGCTTATACGAAGCGTTTACTATTTCCGACCCCAAGCCCCGCAATATCCATAAAGCCACTGTTCGTGACAGGTTGCTCCATCACGCGATCTATAGGCGACTATATCCACTCTATGACGATTTGTTTGTTCACGATTCATTTTCTTGTCGAAATCATAAAGGCACCCACAAAGCACTTGATCGTTTTACTGCTATGGCGAGAAGCGTGTCTTTTAATCATACAAAAACTGTCTGGGTACTCAAATGTGATGTTCGAAAGTTTTTTGCGTCAATTGATCATGAGATATTATTCAGTATTTTAGCGAAACGCATTACTGATAGGAGAACGTCAGGCTTGCTCCAAGAAATTGTTGGTAGTTTTAACTCAGGTCAGACGGGTAAGGGTTTGCCACTTGGCAACTTAACTTCGCAACTACTTGTGAATATGTATCTTAATGAATTTGATCAGTATGTGAAGCGAGATTTGAAGGTGAAACATTACATTAGATACGCCGATGATTTTGTACTACTGAGTCGTGACAGGAATGAATTGGTAAAAACACTATTATATATGATAGTGTTTTTACGTAGTAAATTAACATTGGAATTGCATCCGGACAAAGTTTCGCTAGCTACTTTTGCTTCCGGTATTGATTTTTTAGGGTGGGTACATTTTCCACATCAGCGCGTATTACGGACTACTACGAAACGAAGAATGATTCGCAATTGTGACGGGTTGGATTGTAGTTCGGCAATTGTGCAAGCATATCGAGGACTACTAACTCATGGTGATACCTATGGATTGCTTCGGTTGCTACCTCGCAAAGACGATTTTTGTATTTTGACAGAAAGTATTGTATAATAATAGGGCATGGTAATCGCCTTTATTCGCAAGAATTAGGGAGGAAAGTCCGGACACACCCACAGTTGCGCAAGTTACGGTGGAGCCAGGTAGCGGGTAACGCCCGTCTGGTGCGCAAGCTTTGCTTGTGCATCACGAGATGCGAGCAGAGACGCCTGGATTGAAAATGAAGGGATTCCTTAAGTTTACTTCAGGAATAGCCCGATTGGTAACAATTGGGGTGAAACGGCTAAATTCTTACCCGTGTGCAAGGCCGCGCAGTCGAGGGCAGAAATTGCAACATGTTGCCATTTTTGCCCTCGACTGAGAGCCGCATGAGGTGATTGGCAACAATCATCCTAGGTATATGATTATCCGGTGGCGAAAGCTACTGACAGAATCCGGCTTATATGCAGAAAATCACCAGTCTTCGGGCTGGTGATTTTTGTACTGTGGTATATTTATAGATAAGCGTTTATTTATTATTTTCTATTTATGGAGACAGCAACTTTTGTGCCAAAACTACCCAACCAAATTGATAAGGTAGCCAAACTTATTCGTACGTTAAGTCAGGTTTTTCTGTTAGCCACCTTGATTTTATCGGTGTTATTTTTTATCCCGACTACTGTAGGTTTGGTATTATTTCCAAAAGTGTATTTTGTTCTCTTTGGTTGTTTGGTTTCTTTTATTTTTGCGACCCTGGTTGTGTTGCGGAGTGGAAGTATCACCGTGCGCTTTAACCCACTGTTACTTTCCTGGGGATTGTTGGTTTTAGCTGGGATGCTGTCAGCGCTACTATCGCCAAATTTGGCGTCATCATTGTTCGGAGATGCTCTGGAGATACACACCGTTGGATTCTTGGCTCTTTTAGGTCTCGTAATGTTCCTGGTTCCGATGGTCGGGAATTCAAAAAAGTTTACGCTTTATTTATATGGTTCTTTTGTTATAAGTACTATCGGTGTTTCGCTGGTATTTCTTTTTAGAGTTCTATTTGGTGCCGATTTTTTGCCGCTACCTTTACTCCAGGTTTTAACTGATAATTATGTCGGGTCATTTAATGATTTGGGAATCTTTGTTGGCGGCATCGTGATGGTGGGATTGGTTGCGTTAGCGCAGTTGGATTTGCCAAAAAAAGGGTTAATTTTTATTGGCTCCTTACTCACTCTTTTGTTGCTGGTTTTGGCAAGTGTTAATTTTTTCTTTGTGTGGCTCTTGCTGGCCCTGTTTAGTTTACTGTTGCTGATGTACGTACTCACCAAAGACAGGTTTGGTGTAGCTGCTGATGCGTACCGACCCCACGCGGCCTTACCGCTTACCTCAATCGGTTTAATCGGTTTGGTATTTTTAGTATCAGTAACGTTTTTGATTGGAGGAAACGCACTCGGAACAACCCTTTCTACAGCTACCGGTGTTAGTTACATTGAAATTAGACCATCACTTGCGGCCACTGGTGATATATTTAGGCCTATATATGCACAGCAAGCGCTGACTGGAATTGGTCCAAATCGTTTTGCTGAAGCTTGGAATCTCTACAAAGACGGTTCTATCAATGAGACATTTTTCTGGAATACTACCTTTACTGCTGGTGGAGGGTACATTCCTACCTGGTTTGTCACTGCTGGTCTTATGGGTGCTGTGGCCTGGATACTTTTTTTAAGTGCATTTATCTACACGGGGCTACGGACACTTTTAGCAAATAAAGTGAATGATTCTTTCTGGTTTTTTATTGGCACCGTATCTTTTGTTGGTGGGTTGTTTATCTGGATTATGGCGTTTGTGTATGTGCCAGGACCAGTAATTTTATTGCTTGGCGCAATCTGTACCGGTTCACTCGTGGTGACTTCGCAGAAATTACTGCCCATGAGTGGTCGCACATTTAATTTGCTGAGTAGTAGCAAGACAGGTTTTATTTTGATTGCTGCGGTCATGATTTGTATTATCACAACTTTGTTTGTTGGGTATGGTGCGTTAAAGCAAGTAAGTGCTGCCTACCTATTTAATACCGCCAGCAAGAATATCGCTAGTGATAATACAAATGCCGTCGAAATTATTTCTAATCGTATCGCAACAGCCTACGCTCTTTATCCTACTGACACCTATGCCAGAAGTTTGTCTGGTTATCAATTTAGTTACTTAAATACGTTACTCAGTCTAGCAGAGCCTACAGCGGCTCAGCAGCAACAGTTTCAAAGCGCTATTTCAGCTGCTCTAAATGCCAGTACGCAGGCAATCGCACTCAAGCCAACTGATGCTCGCAATTGGCAAATGTTGGCAGACATTTACGCTGCTTTGTCCCTACTTAATATTGAGGGGGCAAAAGATCGAGCTTTTGAGAGTTACGCTGAAGCCGAAAAGCTTGATCCTAAAAATCCCCAATACGTCTTACAAAAAGCAGCCATGGAAGCACGAAGTAATAATACAACTGAAGCGCGCAGGTTAGCTGCTCTAGCTCTTCAGCTCAAACCAAACTTTACTGACGCCTTGTATTTATTGTCTGAACTCGATATTGCGGCTGGAGATATTACTACTGCCATTGCTATGACCCAGTCTATTATCTCGATAGAGGTTAATAATCCTGGCCGATACTACCAGTTGGGTGTTTTGTACAGCGCTATTAAAAATACGGAGGCAGCAATCGCCTCTTTTACTGAAGCGATTAAACTTGATCAAAACTACGCAAACGCCCGGTACTTCAGGGCGCAGCAGTACCTGATAGCCGGTCAAACAGATACCGCTATTTCTGAATTAGAAATAGTACGTGACCTTAGTGCTGATAATCGTTCAGTAAATGACCTCATTAGTAAAATAAAATCTGGTGAAGTCACAGCAAAAACCCTTACTGAACCGCAAACAGTTTCTGAAGCCTCGGGAGTTACTACTGAAAATGATGTTACTACAACCAGTGCCGTGCCTGACAGTGATCTGCTAACCCCGGTTAATAATGGAGCTGCTCCTAAGAGTGGGGCAGCAACCGTGTCAAATACCGGAGTGGAAAATACTCCAAAGCAGCCATAAAGAAGTATGGTTAACCTTGTACTCAATCTTTTTTACCGAGAAATTCGCGGGTTACACCAAGCGGCTTACGTTCTAGCTTTATTTGCGTTAGCTTCACAAATTCTCGCTATTGTGCGCGATCGGTTGCTTGCGAATCAATTTGGAGCTGGTGGCGAACTGGACGTTTACTATGCCGCTTTCAGGATACCTGATTTGCTGTTTGTTCTTTTTGCTTCTGTCCTATCTGTCTATGTGTTGCTCCCATTTGTCGCTCAGGCAAAAACTGAGAGTATAGAGTCTGCTCGAGCGATTCTCAGTCAGATGTTCAGTTTGTTTTTATTGGGGTACATCACCATAGCCGGAATAATTTTTGTGTTCGCTCCGCTGCTCGCTACTTATTTATTTCCTGGCTTCACTGAAGTAGCCCAAGCGGAAACAGTATTGCTCATGCGAATTTTACTGGTGCAGCCACTTTTGTTGGGTATTTCAAGTTTGTTTGGAGTGATCACACAGATGGGCCACCGCTTTGTTATTTATGCGCTGTCACCTTTGTTGTATAACATCGGAATTATTATCGGGGCAGCGTTTTTATATCCAACATTTGGAATTGCGGGCTTAGCGTATGGGGTGGTGCTTGGGGCGTTGCTACATTTACTTGTGCAATTTCCGCTTATTCGAACAAGCGATTTACGGTTTGGTTTTACGAGAGTTATTTCTAGAAAAACAATTAGCGCTATTGCTCGGGTCGCTGTTCCTAGAGCAATCACTTTATCACTGAGTCAAATTATGTTGCTTTTTTTGGTGATGATGGCAACGACTATGTCTGTTGGTTCGGTCGCTGTCCTGCAGTTTGCGTATAATCTACAATCCGTTCCTTTGGCAATTATTGGCATGAGTTATTCAGTGGCTGCTTTTCCGACCTTGGTATCACTATTAGCAGATAAAAAGCAGCAAGAATTTAACGACTATGTACTCACTGCTTTGCGTCACGTAATTTTTTGGTCTACTCCGGTAGTAGTTTTGGTGATTGTATTACGAGCACAATTGGTACGGGTGCTTTTGGGTAGCGGTTCTTTTGATTGGGCAGATACCAGGCTCACGGCGGCGGCTCTGGCTATCTTTGTAGTTTCCCTGTTGGCCCAAAGTATCTTATTGTTAATCGTGCGAGCTTTCTACGCTGGCGGTTTTACCCGTCTGCCACTTATAGTTACGTTAGCAGGGACACTTTTTTCAACGGTCAGTGCTTATGTGTTATATATCGGGTTTCAGCACTCAGTGGCCGCTCAGACATTTTTTACGACACTCTTTAGACTGGAGAACGTTACTGGCTCAGAGGTACTGATGTTACCTTTAGGGTATGCGATTGGAGTGATTATTGAGGTAGTCTTCATGCTCGCTTTTGCTTCCCGGTTATTTGGTATGCGTTTACGTAGCTTGGCCAAACCATTTGCGGTGGCAGTAACAGCTTCTTTGACAGGTGGACTCTTTGCCTACGCCACCCTGCTCTTTTTAGTTGAAGGAGTAAATCAAGATACTTTTGTTGGTATTTTAGTGCAAGGAGTTGTAGCGGGGATGATTGGTTTAATCGGTGTGATTGTTGCCTATCGTCTGCTTGGTTCACCCGAAATGCACGAAATTTATATGTCGTTTAAGCGGAGGGTGGTTAAGAGTGAAATAGTCACCCCACAACCCGACTTGTTATAAGCGGTCGCCAAAAATACTTCATCTGCGTTGTTGCCTGCGTCGTGATGATGCTCAACGTACGAAAAGTACGCCTCGCATCGCTGTTCCTGGTTTCCCTACAGGAACTGTCCACTCATTGGGTATTTTTACAAAATCCCTCAATGAGTCTTGCTCAAGCTAGTCGCTTGCTCACCTAGCAGCTGAAGCATTTTTGATAACCTTGAGTTCTTCCAAAGGTTTTTAAGAAAAATTTGTTATTTTTATAATATGAAAGTACTTTTCTCGAGACATTATTAGATACAAGGCGACCAGAAATGAAGCCACGAGTCGTACTGATTGTACGGTGAATGGTTGAATGACGCAAGCAACGCAGTAGATGATGACGTATCGAAAAGCACTGGTAATTTAGGGTTTTTTCGGGTACAGTAAGGCATATTTATTCTATATGACTGTCCCGATTCGTAACTTCAGTATTATCGCGCACATCGACCACGGTAAGTCGACGTTGGCTGATCGTATGCTCGAAACGACCCGTACGGTAGAGGCGCGTAAAATGCAGGCGCAGGTGCTTGATTCTATGGAGCTTGAACGGGAGCGTGGCATCACCATCAAAATGCAACCAGTACGCATGAAATACATGCATGGTGGGGTAGAGTACCAATTAAACCTGATTGATACTCCAGGACACATCGATTTTTCCTACGAAGTATCACGCGCGCTAAAGGCTGTAGAAGGGGTACTCTTACTTATTGATAGTACGCAGGGGATTCAAGCCCAAACTCTTACGACTCTTCAGATGGCCAAGGAGCAAGGGCTAACAATTATCCCTGTCCTTACAAAAACCGATGTGGCTCACTCGAGGCCAACTGAAATTGGCGACTCGGTGATTGCACTACTGGGGTGTAGTCGAGAGGAGATTTTGCTGGTATCAGGTAAAACTGGAGCGGGGGTGCCAGAGCTCCTTGAGGCTATCTGCGAGCGGATACCGGCTCCACGCCCGAGCGAGCTTGATGCGTACCGCGGACTTATTTTTGATTTTACCTACTCCAACCACCGCGGAGTAATTGTGTTTATGCGGGTATTTGATGGGGAAGTGCGCAAGGGTGACGTTTTGTGTTTTAGTGCTGGTGGAAAAAGCTTCACCGTCCTTGAGGTCGGGATGGTGACGCCGAGCGAAGTGCCGTGTGAGAAAATTAGCGCTGGTGAAATCGGTTACATCGTCACGGGTATCAAGGAACCAGGGGTAGCGACCGTAGGTGACACCCTTACGCTTGTTAAAAAACCAGCACCGCCCCTAGCCGGGTACGCACCCGCGCGTCCGGTAGTCTGGGCGTCTATTTTCCCTGACAGCCAAGATGACTTTACGATTCTACGTCAAGCGCTTGATCGCTTAAAACTTTCCGACTCCTCACTTTCGTACGAAGAAGAGTCCTCTGGTGTCCTTGGTCGAGGCTTTCGCTGTGGGTTCCTTGGCATGCTTCACCTCGAGATTGTAACAGAGCGACTGCGCCGGGAGTTTGATATGCAGATTATTATTACCGCCCCGTCAATTGCCTACGAGATTACCTTTGCTGACGGTAGTATCGAGTCAATCTACGCCGCATCCCGTTTCCCTGATCATGGCGAAAAGGTGACTGTTCGCGAGCCATGGATTTTAGGGCAGATTATTTCACCCCCCGAACACGTGGGCAATATTATGACGCTGCTGTTTGATCATGAATCCGGCATTCTCGAAACCGAAGTATTAACTGATGGGCGTAATTTAGTGACGGTTGAAATGCCTCTACGCGAGCTAATGCGCAACTTTTTTGATAAACTTAAAAATGCCAGTAGTGGCTATGCGTCGCTCTCCTACGAAATTGCCGAGATGCGTCCGGCGACCGTTGTACGGCTTGATGTGCTCGTAGCAGACGAACTCATCACGGCTTTCTCACGCGTCGTGGGTGAACGCCGGGCTGAATTTGACGCTAGGGCTACTGTCGACAAACTCTATGACAATCTCCCGCGCAATCAATTTACCACCAAAATTCAAGCCAAAGTCCGCGGCAAAATTATTGCCTCACGCTCACTTTCAGCGCTGCGTAAAGACGTGACAGGGTATCTCTATGGTGGCGACATTACCCGCAAGATGAAATTACTTGATAAGCAAAAGAAAGGTAAGAAGAAGGCGCTGGAGCTGGGTAAGAATCGGGTTAATATTTCGCCTGAAGTCTTCATGAAAATGTTAAAATCAGATTAATTTTGAGCGTCTACGGCGTTGGATGTGACTTTTTGCCAGTCAACGTACACTTGTACGCCTCCTGCCAAAAAGTCACATCCGCCTTGTATCCATCTCAAAATAAATCAAATTTTGGATAATTAGTCTTTGCGAACCGCAGTGAAGTGATCCATGTATATAAATATAAAATAATTCATGCCACCGAAAATTTATAATAAAGTAGTCGTAGCTGACGCTAATGATAACGTAATTGGTGCTGAATTTATGATGGACGCAATTTCCAAAGGAATGATTCGGCGCGCAGCCCGGATTTATGTTTTTAATGAGTCGGGACAATTGCTCTTACAACAAAGAAGTAAAAATGTGCTGAAGCCACTATTGCTTGATCAATCTGCTGCGGGGCACGTTGACGAAGGAGAGTCATATAAACAGGCAGCACATCGTGAACTCTTTGAAGAACTTGGACTAGAGGGTTATGAGTTAACCGAGATAGTTATGTCATTTAGAACAACTGATTTTTTTAATGCGATTTATAAATTAGTTATTCCTGACGGCACTCCTATAAATTATGATCCCGAAGAATTGGAGCAAGTTATGTGGATGAATATTGAAGAAGTTGATTCTCAGATGTTGGAAAATCCAGAAAAATTTACCCCTGCGTTTCTGGAAGCATGGGCTTTACTACGAGAAAAAATAATATCCACTTAATCAAAACAACGGACACAATGTGTCCGTTGTTTTGAAACGTAGCAATTTTAAATCAATTTGAGTTTGCCCGAGATACAAGGCAGGCAAGGAAAATTTTAGGGAGCCGTACTCAATGTACGGTGAGTAAAATTTTGTCTCAGCCTAACGCAGTAGATTGGGTAAAATCAGATTGATTTACCCTTGACCGCCGGAGTAGGCGAAAAGCATACTCAGTATAATCAACGACGCGACAACAATCCAAACATACTTAATCGCTCGCTTGGTGTTTTTGTGAAAAAGAAAACTCATATATTTATTTGATGGTACAATATTATCATATGTTGCAATTCTATCAAAAGCGCTCGCTGCGTGGCTGGCTCCACTCGCCATTATCGCTCGGGATACTTGGTATTATAATCTTGTTTATGATATCGGTGGTCTACCAAAGGTATAGTATAGAACGGGACATGGTTGCTCGTACAAAAGAAGCTGAGATGAAACTTATGGAACTGGAAGCTAGACGAGCAGAACTTGAAACAAAAGTCGAATATTTAAGTAACGAACGGGGGATTGAAGCTGAGATGCGTCGTAACTTCGACGTCGCTCGTCCGGGCGAGCAGGTCGTAATCATTCTCGATGAAGAGAAAAAAACGGAAATTGAGCCACTTGAGAAGACAGAGGAAGTACGTCCCTGGTACAAGTTTTGGTAATGTTTGCTATAATAGGCAGACTTAGTTATTTAATTTATTTTTATGGATAAAACCGTTACCATCTACAGCACTCCCGTCTGCCACTTCTGCCACCTAGCCAAAGACTACTTTGCCGAAAACAATATTGCCTTCACCGAATACGATGTAGCGAGTGATATGGATAAACGCAAAGAAATGGTCGACCTAACCGGCCAAATGGGTGTCCCAGTAATCCGTATTGGTGACGATGTTGTGGTTGGATTTGATGAAGCAAAAGTGAAGGAATTGCTCGGTGTATAAGTTACGCAGGTAAACAAAACAAAAAATCTTAGGGATAGCATCCCTAAGATTTTTTGAATTTGATTGTTAAGTTTTATAACTATGGTATTCTTTAATTATATGACAACTCAACGTGCAAAAACAAAAGATGGAAAATTCGTTGCCAAACGATTTGACACTAAAATATCATCTATCGAAAAGCAATACGGAGTTGATTTAGGTGTTAATGGAAATATGAAATTGGGTAATTATCTGATTAAGCAAGGATACCCTTCACTTTCCAAAATGCTTAAAACAAAGTAAATATGAGCAATTCGAGTTTTGGATTTATTTCTAACGAAATCTTGCGCCAAAACTTAGATGAGTCTTTTGATCATATTGTAAATCTTCTTCCGTTAATAGAATCTGGTATCTATAGTGACGCAGCAGCAAGAGCCTTCCGTAAAACCTGTGTTATTTATACTGCTTCAATTATTGAGGCCTTACTTTTCCATATTATCGACACGCAATTGTCCGATGAGGATTTGACTGATTACACTTGGAAATTATCAAATAAAAAGAGATTATTTTTAGTTGATGATACATACGAGATAGTGGCAGGGGATTATAAGAAAGAAGGAAAGTTACTTGAAAAAGATAAGTTAAATCTAGGTCAAATTTGTAAAATATTAAAAGATAAAAAAATTTTAACTAAATCACTTTTTGAAAAAATTGACAAAGTTAGAATCTTAAGAAATGGACAGCATATCGGTCCTAATACAAGTATAAGACAATACACAAAAACCGACTTACAAAAAGCTTTTTCGGTAGCCAGTGACGTCAAAACTTTTACAATAAATAAGCTAAAGAAATAATTTTTGGTGCCCGCACCCGGAATCGAACCAGGATCCTCTCCTTAGGACGGAGTAGCTCTATCCATTGAGCTATGTGGGCGATACCGGGCATTTTAGCATATTTTGCTCTGATATACTGTGTAGGTATGAATCCTAACAATAACCAAACTAAACAGACAGAAGAGACTATTCTGACTTTGACCAGGCAAAACCAAGAATTGCTCAAAGCCAACAATGAACTTCTCAACACTATAAATCGGCGGGAAATC
>JAYVHQ010000019.1:0-26667 GCA_043771035.1 Candidatus Kaiserbacteria bacterium
CATACCCCACCAAACCAAGGTTGGTGGCCGCTTCCTGAACATAGGTACGGTAGGCCACTCCTTGGACCTTTCCGCTTACAACCGCATGCATTTCAATCATGTGCACTAGTATACTTGCACTGCACAAGAAAAAGAACTATAACTGAATTAGTTCAACCAGGGAGAAAGACATGCTTACAGATGGCTGGAGTCCTTTAAACAACGAGTACCGAGAAAAAGGTGCTCGCGCAAAACATCCAAAACACGTTGCTGTCTATGATCGCGAATCACGGCCATGTCGCCCACCACGGTCACGTCGACACTGACGTTCTTCCATTCACCCATCAAGCGGCGAGTCTCCCAAAGACTCGCCGCTATTGAATTATTTTAAAAAACGGGTACTATAGTGCCACAGAAATACGCGCGATTAGCTCAGTTGGTAGAGCAGCTCATTTACACTGAGAAGGTCGGGAGTTCAAGTCTCTCATCGCGCACCGAAGTACAAAAAAGCCAGTCGCAAGACTGGTTTTTTTGTAGCGAGCAAACTGCTTTGCTTGCGGGCTTCGGTGCGAGACGGAGACATATTTTTCTCCCCTTCCCTAGGGAGAAAAATAGTCGAGTCGGGGTCGAGAACACTTAGTAAAATCTGAGCGTAGCGAAAGATTATACTTAGTGATTCGTGACCACCACCAGCTCAAAATTCCTAACCCTCTCTCGGCGGTGTGCCTTTTTTTTCGTGGACACTAGACAAAGCAACCAATGTTGCTTTGGTCGGACTTGAACCGCCGGAATGATGTAGCTTTGCTACGAATGAGGCGTGTCCCGTGGCAGTAGTTAGCTTATGAGTGAGCGAAATAAATAACTTAGAGTTCGTCAGGAGCAATCAGCTAGAGTCTACATCATTGATATAAATGTATATTTGTGGTATAGTATCACTAGAAAATCTTAAACCTGGAGGTCACCATGAGAAAATTCGTAACTTTTGAAAGTTTGGCTGACGGAGACTTTTTCTTCGCTCGAGACAAGTTCCACTGCAAAGGAACAATTGGCCTGTTCCAGAAACCCCCCGATCTAGTCGAACTCATCTATAACGCTTTCTACTTTGATGGACCGATCGGGAATTGGTCACTTTTCAATGAAATTGCTTTGGTGCAGATTTACGATGAAAGTATCCATGGACAACCGCCTGATATCATTCATTTGCAGCAAGCCAAAGCCCAAGCATAAAAAGAACCCTCGCCATCACTGGCGGGGGTCGTTCTTTTAGCTCAGACACAGATCTGATTTTGCTGCAGCAAACGCTCCTTCGATCGACTCGATGAACTGGTCGGTGTTGTTTGCGTGAAAGTGGACGCCACCAGTTGTTGGCTGGATGTTGTCTACAACAAAAGTGCTGACATCTGCTGGTCCAAGAGAGATGGAATAAACTATCACATCAGCGGGGATGATCTGCTCCAGATTGAAGTTTCTTGTTTCGTTGGAGACACCATCTGTGATAAAGACCAACACTTTTTTGCTTGCCTTTGAAGCGTTGAATTGTCTCACTGAAGCATATATTCCAAGGGAGTGATCAGTAGTCTGTAGCATCTTGTGACTTTCAGGCCAGAGAGCAATAGCATAGTCTGCAACAGCTTCCTGGTCAGTAAGACGAGTTGAAAGTGGTTTTTCGACACTGCCGCCCCAGGCGATATAGTCAACCTGAAGCTTGTTACAATCGACCACGTAGTTCGCGAAAGCAGTGATGAGTGCTTCACGTACGATCTCAATATGATCACTTTCAAACATACTTTCACTCTGATCTGCTGCAATGACAATCAAAGCGAAGTTTTCGTCAGCCTGAGCTTTTTGAAGCCCTTGTAGAAGAACCATGAGTCCCAAGAAAAGTGAGATTGTAGCTGTACGCATAACCGTCTCCTTTTTGTTGTTTCTTCCTCCCTAACGGTAGTATAGAACTCTTAGTAAACAGATGTAAACAAAAATGGGTGCACAACTTATGTTGTGCTGATAATATCTTAGTGACCATCAGGACAAGTACGTCCGCCGGTGTTCCCTCAAGCCTTGCAAAGCTGTGAAGACCTTGATATTGTTTTACCTGCGCAACAAAAAAGGAGGAAATTATGTTGGCAATGATAGGTGGGTCGAGCTTCCATACCTGGAAGTTTTCGGCAGGAGCTGTTCTTTTCGGCCTGGGTCTGTTCTACGCAGTTTTGTTGGTATATGAAATGCCAACAGACGATCTTGGTTTCTTTAACGCAGCGTTGACCATTTCGTTGTTTTTGGCCGCGGCGGTACTTTTTTACCGGAGCAAATTGCCGAGGAGTGGAAGGCTGTTTGTCTTGCCGTATGTTGTGTCACCCAAGCGTGAATCATGGCGTTTCAAACGCCTGAAACTACACGGGCTTGATGTGGCGCTCATGTGCAGCCTGCTCGTGAGTATCGGGCTGCTTGTGAATGTGTTTTTCCCAAAAGCGGTGAGCTGGCAGCAGATGGCCTTTGTGATTGGACAAACGGCCCTCTTTCTGTCCGGCGTGGCTTTCTACGCCGTTCGTTTCCTGCCAGACAAGCCGTGGATCGACAACGTTGTGACTGTGTTCGGCGGCTTGATTGCTGTAGGCTCATGCATAACGCTGGGATTGCAACCAGTCTGATCAATCGAGCATCAATAAAGCGGATCGGGCACCTGGTGCTTGGTCCGTTTTTTAAATTTACTCGCTAAGTAATTTTGCTAACTTCTCATAACAATCCAAATGATCCTCCACCAACACTGTCTCAATCACACCTATTACCGCCTCGTCATTACCTCCAGGAAATAGCCCATCACCAAAGTAGATACAATCATCTTTGTCCCAGCCCATCCAGTCAATTAGTTTTTGAACATTAGTGCCTTTGTGGCGGTCTTTGTGGATGTAGTCGAGACTAGTTGAGCCGCCGATTTTAACAACCAGATCTTCTGAGGCAAAAGGGATTTGAGCCAGGAGCGACTCTCGTTTGGTGCGGTTTGGGTCGTAATGTTTTTTAACTTCAACTGGAGCAGTGTTGCCAATCGGACTAAAAGTAATTTGAGCACCGCGGTCTTCGATAGGGTTCCATTCGTGATTTAGTTCATGATCGAGTAGTTCAACGATTTCACTAATGTGATCAAGAATTTGGTCACGATGATGGGGTAGAAGTGGTATGTTCCAGAGCTCAGCCCCGTCTCTTGCGACAGCGTGGTTTCCATTTTGGCCAAGTAGGGTAGCAGGGAGGTTGTTACTTTGCCAATTAATTTTATCGACACTTTGTCCAGAAACAATAATGATATCTTGGGTGGCATTTTGAAGTAATTCGAACATTTCTCGCAATATAGGCTGCCTGGATGGGGCAATCGTCATATCCATATCAAAGAATAGGTGTTTGTACGTTTTCATACTCTCACCATAATATCACAAAGAAATAAACAGTTGATAGGAACACTGCTCCCAGATACTGCTATCATAGGTGTATATGGAAACAATCATAATCATACTTGTAGTACTACAAGGCACAGCAATATCATTAGGTATGGGGGCGTCCACTTTGGCTATCGCTAATTTCTTTGTCGCAATCGCTGATGGAAAAATTGAAGGTGACGAACGGAAAATGATGGGGGTGGTGTACGCGGTGTTGCGCGTGGCAATGGCGCTAATATTCTCAACGACAATTATACTATTTTTATCATCAGTAATGGCTAATGGTTTAGTGGGTGTTTCGGCATTCATACTAGCGCAACTAATTATTACTTTTGTATTATTTACGAATGCCTGGCTTATGACTAAGCGGGTGATGCCAAGCTCAATTGGTCCAGCCTTGCAGGCAGGTAGTTGGTACACACTCGGCATTATGTCGTCACTCGTGGGGATGGTAGGAGTGACGGTTGCGCTCGGTATGTTCGCGCTCTGGTACTGCGCCGCGATTGTGGTGGCGCTGGTGACGGTTAATGGGGTGATGATGTATTTGAAGAAGAAGTAGTAATTTTAATTAGCACTTAAGTCTTTGCACAGGTTAGACTTATTTTTAAATTCCCTAGATTGCCGCGCTAATCGCTTCTTACAGAAGCTGTATACCTTATCGTTTGTTTTTAAAAACAAACAGGTAAGGTCTTGCAAAGTGACATTAAGTCACTTCTCACGCAAAGACGAAGTGATAAGTAAAAGCCGCAAGCATCGCTCGCGGCTTAAATTTAAGGTAATTTTATTTACCTACTAGCTTGCCAAATATTCCTAAGATTAATTCATTTATCCAATAAGGTATTGCACCAATACTCCATTTGCTTCGCACATACGTGCCGTTAGCTTTGGCTATTTTCTTTACTTCGTTCCGGTAATACAATACTGGCACCAGCACTAATGTCAGAATCATCGCAAACGTCAGACCAAACATAATGGCAAAGGCCAGTGGGCTCCAGAAGTCTGAGATACGTGAGAGGGGAATCATACCGATTACGGTAGTGATGGTAGTAAGCATAATCGGCCTAAAGCGGGATACTGAAGCATCTGCTACCTGGTCAATCAATGACTCGTCATCTGTCTTGGCGCCTTTGTGGGTAATCATTGAGTCCATCAGAATAATGTTGTGGTTGATGATAACGCCAGCTAAAGCAATTACACCCAAGAGGGAAGTGAACGATAGAGCGAGTCCAGTCATCGCGAGCCCGGCAAACACTCCAATCAGTGAGTACGGTACAACGAGGAGTAGGTAGAGTGAGTAACGAACTGAGTTAAATGATAGCACTAGAATTGCGAGCATTAAGAGTAGTCCCACTGCGAGAGCGATAAACATTTCCGTAAATGACTGGTTTACGTTTTCAGCTTCACCGCCGTAGTTGACTTCGACACCAGCTGGCGCTTCGAGTTCGCTGATGCGTTCCTTGAATTTCGCTACGACATCACCGGCCACCACACCTTCTACCGTAAAGGCAGACACGGTTACCTGGCGCTTCTTGTCCTCGTGGTTAATAGCTGCATTTGCTGAGGCTAGCGTTTCAGTGGTGATGCTACTTAGCGGCACACTTTCACCACGGATAGAGGTGACGGTGAGGTTGCGTAGTGTATCAAGAGTAATTTGTGGCGTAGCAGCACTATCGAGCGTGTTCTTGTCGACACCGAGACGAACTACTACATCGATATCTTCACCGTCTTGGTTGATAGTGGTTGCTTCAACGCCAAACACGGCGCTGCGGAGCGTCCCCCCAACAGCTGCTGGCGGTACACCCAAGGTACTTGCTTTTCCTTTATCAATAGTGAGGACAAATTCGGTAGCGTTGCTTTTACTACTGGCTTCGACATCGCGGGTACCTTCGATATCGTTTAAGAGCGCTTCAGCGCGGTCGGACACCAAGAGTAAATCGCTCAGGCTCTCGCCATTTAGTTTAATAAATACTGGCGCTCCTGTCGGAGGACCATTTTGCGCTTCGGTGATTTTTACGGTTCCACCTTTGACGGCAGCTAACTCTTTGCGGAGCTCTGCTGAGAGGTCAATACTTGATTGCGTCCGGTCTGACTTAAGGTCAACTGTGATGTTTGCAAATTTACCACCAGAGTTGGTACTACCGGTAAAGGCTGAGCCGGAGCCTGCGGTGGTGGTAAATGAAGCGATGTAGTCTTTATCGTAGAGAATTTCTTCAACTTCGCGCACGACTAAATCGGTTTGCGCGACCGGTGTTCCTTGGGTAGTCTCAATTTCTACAAAAATCGAATCTGAATCTTCAGGTGGAAAAAAGATTACTTTGAGTAACCCAGTTGCTGGTAAAGTAAAAGCCAATATTAACCCAATAAATAGACTCCAGAGCAGAATGCGCTGCTTGGCAGTACTCGCCAAAAAGTCGACTAATTTCGTGCGGTACCAGAGCTGAGCTTTGGCGGTGTATTGTTCTTGTAGTTCTTCAAAGCGATTGGAATGGGCATTGCTGGTGAGGTAAATGGCTATAAGTGGCACGAGACCAAGCGCTACAAATACTGAGGCAATAAGTACAAAGATTATCGTAAACGGAATTGATGAAATAAACTCACCGGTGACTCCTGAGAGAAAGAACAATGGCGCAAATACCGCGACGGTAGTCATCGTGCCGGCAATCAGTGGCCAGGCGTATTCACGGATTGATTTTTCTGCCGCTTCTACTGCATTGCCTGATTTACGTAGTCTGGTATGGATGGCTTCGGTCACTACAATTCCCGAGTCAACTAAAATACCAACCGATAAAATGAGTGCAAAGAGGGAGATAAAGTTAATGGTGTTTCCTGATGCGTAGAGTCCAATAAAGGCAATTACAAACGATAGTGGAATTGACAGAGCCGCCACGAGCGACTCACGCCAACCGATAGTGAGAAGTAGCACGAGGATAACAAGTACTACTGTCTCAATACCAGCGGTTACGAGTTCAGATAAGTCTTTGCGTACTTGTTTACCCTGGTCAAAGACAATAAGAACTTGCGAATCAGCCAGTAGTGCGTCAGGTTTTTTTAGTTCTTCAATTTTAGCTAAGGCTGGATCAGTTACGTCAGTTACGTCACCACCAGCTTTTTTGTAGATAGTAAGCGTTAGTGATGACTCAGAGGGGACACCGTCCACTGATACACGGGAAATAGACGATTCTCGATTGACTCCGTCAGTCACGGAAGCCACGTCACGTATGTAAACCACTTGGCCGTTACTAGTTTTAACCGGGACATTTTTTATGTCTTCAACGCTGTTGAGCTTGCCTTCAAATCGTACGGCGTACTCAATACCATTGGTGTCAACAGTACCGACTGGTATCGTCAAGTTTGCTTGACCTAAGGCACTTGTAACATCATTTATACTGATGCCAAAACTGGTGAGTGATTCAACGCGGACCAAGACTTGGATTTGGCGGGCTCGGGTACCGGAAATCTGTACCTCAGAGACACCATTTATCGTATCAAGTTCGTCTTTGATTTTTTCGCCCAGCGCAGTGAATTCAGTAGGAGATACATCAGATGATACCGCCACAATCAAAATTGGCTGATTAGAAAAATCAACTTCAGTGATAAAGGGATCATTAGCCTCGCCAGGGAGCTCACTTTTGGCGCTATCAACGGCGTCTTTGAGTTTTTGAATCGATTTGTCGATATCAGCACTCGCTGCAAATTCAACACTAATGGTAGATACATCATCACGAGATGTCGAAGTTAGATTTTCAATACCTTCGACGTTTGCTATTGCATCTTCAAGCTTGTTTGTAATAAGTTCCTCGATGTCGCTCGCCGATGCTCCAGGATAGACAGTGGTGACGATACCAACGGGTACAATTACCTCAGGAAATGATTCCTTAGGAATAATCGTAACGGCGTAGAGACCAAGCCCCGTTAAGGCCAACATCAACAAAATACTAAATTCTCGTTTATGGAGAAAAAATAACCAAAGTGAATGCATATTATTTTGTTTCTACAATTACCCCAGTTCCTTCTTTGAGGCCACGACCGTCAAGTACAATCGGTGTATCGCGGTTGATACCAGAAGTGACAATAACAACATCACCGCGGATGTTGCCTAAGACAACCACGTTAGCAATGAGTGTGCTCTTTTCACTATCTACGGTAAAGACTATCGGTCCGCTTCCCGTCATTTTGACAGCTGACAGTGGAATGGTAATTTCAGTAGTCTCTCTAGTTTTTTGGGTAGTGAACACGACTGATACGGTTGAGCCGTTTTGAAGTGACGTATTTTCGTCAACACTAATTTTGACGGCAACTTTTCCAGTAGTGGGGTCGATTGATCCACCAATGGCAGCAATAGTACCAGTGGCGATTTTATCAATTTTTACTTCGTCACCGACCTTGATGAGGACACTCTCTTCTTGACTGACTGAGGTCGAGACTTCAAGACCTTGTTTGTCGTTGGCTATAATTGCTGCTGGTGCAGATGGAGCGGCGTATTCACCAGCTTTGAGATAGAGGGCATTTACTACACCAGTTATTGGTGTCCGGACAAGAGTCTTTTCGTAGTTAGCTTGGGCACCGCGTAATGACCCCAGGGCAATTTTAACTTGTGCATCAGCACTTGAAACGACGTTACCCGAGCCAGCAATTTCTGCAGCTTTGATAGCTTCATCAGCCGAAGTGAGTCCCGTGCGGGCAGCATCAATACTCGCTAGTACGCCAACTAGTTTTGCCCGCTCGCCATTAAAAGCGCTCCCTAGTTGCAGGTAGTCAGCTTCAGTGTATTGCGAATTAGGAGTTGCTTTGTTGAACGCTCTAATAAAATCATCAATCATAGCCAGTACTTGTTTAGTGGTGGCTTCGGCTTCGTTGAGAGCACCCGTGATGTCACTTGTGGCCGTGAGCGTAGTAGTCTTTGCTTGCCACTTTGGTAGGCTCGATTGTAACTTCACTCGTTCGGCATTTTGAAAACTAACGTTAGCAGTCCCAATTCGTACGCCAGGTACTTGTGAGCTAGGGTTGGCAAAAAATTGATCAAGAGAACTAAACACAGCACCTGATACAATGGTATAGGCATTTTTATAGGTGGTGACGGCACCAGTTTGAGCCGCTTTTTTGGCTGTCTGTGCTCCAGTTATGCCAACTTCGCTTTGGGCTGTACCGGCGAGGGCTGCTTCGTACGCACCTTGGGCTTGTAGTAACTGGGCACTTTCTGACGCACCTTCGAGACGAGCAATAATGGTACCAGCCCGAACCGTCGCACCAAGCTCGGTATAGACACCGACAATGCGACCACCTGATTCTGTTTGTAACTTGGCTTCTGAGACAGCTTGCAGGCTGCCGACGGCATTAAAAATACTATCACCGCTTTGATTTGCGGCAGTTCCAATAACCACAGTTGGCAGTTTGGTAGCCTCTTGGGTATCTTCGGCTGGTTTAGAGTTAGTAAAGAATAGTAAGTAGGCTGTTAAAGCCACAATCACTAAAAATACCCCCCGCACTACATTTTTTCCGTACCATTTGTATAAGGTGTCGACAATTTGCATATTTATATGAGTTATGTCAATACAATACCACAAAATACACCTTTTGTCTATAAATTTTAGCAGGGCATAGTTCTAAAAATCATATGGTATGATACTAACTATATGTTTGGAAAAATAAAAAATTTTGCAGTCAAGAAAGTGATTCAATCACAAATGAAGAATGTCCCCGCCGATCAACAAGAGATGATTATGGCGATGCTGGAGAAAGACCCAGCAATGTTCGAGAAAATAGCTAAGGAAATGCAAGCCGAGCTTAAAACTAACGGCAATAATCAAATGGCCGCCGCCATGAAAGTACTGCCAAAGTACCAAACTGAAATTATGGGAGCAATGAGCCCAGAGATGAAAGAGAAAATGATGAAGATGCAGATGGGAAGTCAGGGCCGATTCAACCCTAACGGGAGTATAAGACGCTAAAGGGTAGAGGCGACATTCATAACTAGCGAATTACTACGTTACCCTGCGCAAAATGATTTTCACCGTAATAAACATACGGCTCAACTCATTTTGCTTGTCCTTCTTACAGAAGCTGTCCACTCATTGGGTATTTTTACAAAATCACTCAATGAGTCTTGCGAAGTGACATCAGGTCACTTCTCACCTTGTACTTCATCTAGTTCTGAATGTCTTTTAGTGGCTTAGAGTATTTTAATAATCACCAAGCTACGTCTTTGCGAATATCGTAACGCAGTGGAGATATGCGGCAATCCACTTCGTCATAAATAATCTAAGCAATCAAGTAATCAACAGTGCGCAGACATTCTCTGCGCACTGTTGCGTTATACTGTCGTAGAAATATATATGTCAAAGAAAATTCTAGTTCTCTGCGGGCACCCAGATAAGGACTCATTTAGCGGTACAGCCGCCGACCACTACCAAGCCGGAGCAGAAGATGCTGGTCATACTGTGGTTCGCGTTAACATCGGTGAAATGAACTTTGATCCCATCTTGCACAAGGGCTACAAAGAAATTCAAGCTCTCGAGCCTGATCTCATTGACTTGCAAAATAAATTCCGTGACGCTGATCATATAGTAATTGTGTATCCAAACTGGTGGTGTACCATGCCGGCGATCCTGAAGGGACTATTTGACCGTTTTTGGCTACCAGGGTTCGCGTTTAACTTTAATAAAGAAACCAAACGCATCGAAAAGCATCTCAAAGGTAGAACAGCTCGAGTGATTATTCTCTCTGGTTCACACTCACCATTTAAGACCTGGTGGAACTTTGGTGATTTTACCAATGAAATCCAGTACGGAATCCTCGAATTTGCTGGACTACGCACCGCTGTATCTGCTTATGGCCCCTGCGAAAAAGTCGACGGTATCTGTCGTGAAAAGTGGCTCAGGGAGATGGAGGGGTTAGGAAGGAAGGGAATTTAAGCAAAAAAGTCAACCTAACGGTTGACTTTTTTAATATAAGTTGTATTGTTTGAGTAGAGACTTTCAAAAAATGATGGAGCACGACGATGAAGAAACATTTTTTAGCTGTAACATTAATTGCACTGCTATCGGGCTGCATCGGTGACATGTATGTCACCTCTACGACTGTTATCACTTCAAAACCGTCATATGTGCAACGTCAGTTGCCCCAGACAGAAAATGTTTTGATGTGTCCAAATCAACAACTTTCAAGTGAGTTGTTTGAGCAGGGGACAGTTTCTCCCTGGTGTGTTATGAATGATGTTGCAGGTGAAAGTGTCTTTAGCTGGCACTATGATCACCAGCCTCCATACACTGTCATGACGCAAGGTGTTGGTTACAGACAGTACTTCTGGCCAGTTCCGGGTATCGTTAGAAACTATACGAAACAATGGTGAAATAAACAGCGGGGAAAGCGGGTACAACTCATTGCTTTACCCGCTTTTTCTATTATTTTTTAATTACGTGCTACAATAAAACTATGGAAACAACTACTTGGTACGCGACGTTACTCAAACCAACCTGGGCTCCGCCGGCATGGGTCTTTGGACCCGTCTGGTCAGTCCTCTACACCATCATCGCTATTTCGTTTGGTTACGTGTTTTATAAAATCTACCAAGGAGAAATTCCTTTGTGGGTAGCTCTGCCATTTGTGCTCAATCTATTTTTTAATGCAATTTTCTCACCGATTCAGTTTGGACTGCAGAACAATCTCCTAGCGGCAATAGATATCTTTTTGGTGCTTGGGACACTGATTTGGCTGGTGTTCGCTATTTTTCCCTACGCACCGTGGGTAGCTTACGTTAATATTCCTTATTTAGTTTGGGTATGTATTGCAACAACTTTGCAGTGCACTATCACGTACCTCAACTGGTAATATTTTCAGCTCCCTGTACTATTTGAGTAATTATGACAAGTGTTTCTTTTGGACGTGAATTAGTTAGTGTATTACTAAAGGTTTTTGGTGTCATTCTCACCATTATTTTAATTGGTGGAGTGATTTTATTTTTTAGTCTTGGATTTTCAGCAGTGAGTGACGGCGAGTGTAATATTGCGGTGATGCCGATTGAAGGAATTATTATGCCGTGGGGGTACGGGGCGCAGTATCCGGAGTTTGCAGTCACTCCGGATGATGTTCGTGATTTTTTGACACTGGTAGCTGATGATGAACTGTTTATTGAGGGTGTATTATTTGAAGTTAATTCCCCTGGTGGGACACCAGTGGCGTCAGAAGATATAGCGAAACAAATCAAGGCGCTCGAGCTACCAACTGCAGCCTTAATTGGTGATATAGGTGCCTCAGGCGGTTATATGGTGGCGTCAGCAGCCGACAGAATCTTTGCCTCCTCCATGTCTGATATAGGGAGTATTGGTGTCACTATGTCGTACGTTGAAGAGTCTCTGAAAAATAAAGAAGAGGGCTTGACGTATGTGCCACTAACAACCGGTAAATATAAAGACGCTGGCGACCCCAACAAACCGCTCTCTGATGATGATCGAACCTATTTCCAAAGTCAGCTCGACTACATCAAGGATGAGTTTGTAAAACTAGTCGCCACCAATCGTAATTTGCCAATCGAAGATGTACAAAACCTAGCCGATGGCAGTACTCTGATTGGGCAAAAAGCCGTAGACGCGAAACTTGTAGACCAAATCGGTGATCGGAATGCGGCCAAAGCCTATTTTGCAGAAAAGCTTAACAAAGACATCACTGAAATTAAGTTCTGTGTGTACACCAAGCCGTTGTTTTAGGTCAGTTTTTGTGAACGTTATTCTTAGTAAGATTTTTAAAATAAATATATGAAAACATTTATATTAACGGGACAGCAGTCAGTTACAGCCTTGTTGCAACACACAGAAGGATTAGATACCGGACTTATTGTAGTAGCTGGTAGTGAACATCATTGGGTAGATTTTGTGTTACTTGGTTTGCTAGGAAGCTACCAGATGACAAGTGTAACTATTGTAAGTAAAAATAGTCCAAACGATACACATTTTTTCCCACACCTCGCTCCCAGTCATGAGTTGGTAGATGACTGCAAACAACTTAACTATTATGGTACAGTGCGAGATACTGAATTTCTAAAACAAGCACTGGAGTCAGCCCAAGAGAGAGTTACAGTCTGTGCGATGCATGTGACATCTCCAATAGACGTTACAATACGAATGCGAGACCTGCTTGGTGATCAGGAAGAAAACTTCAACACCTATCAAAATCTAGTAACATGTATCGTCTCGCAAGATGTAAAGAGTGCGGAAAGAAGTTAAAAGTAGAAACAAACTACATCTACCCCCCCCTAAAGAACGTCACCACATGCTAGTAACCCCTCACACCCTCGCACATTTTAGTTTTCTTTTGCTTTATAATGTTTTGTGATATATATTAGTTAACGTTCCGAACTCGGCGCAGTCTGCAGACCATGGAAGGGTTTGGAACGGGGACGCGGTGGAGGTCACCCATCGCGGCTTTTTTAATACTATATTTATGTCATTATCTGTCGGAATTGTTGGACTTCCAAACGTTGGTAAATCAACGCTTTTTACTGCGCTCACCAAGAACGAAGTGTTAATTGCTAATTACCCCTTTGCAACGATCGATCCGACTGTTGGCGTAGTAGCGGTGCCTGATAGTAGGCTTGCGACTTTAGCTGCTATTTCTGGTACTGATAAAATTATTCCCGCTGTAGTGGAGTTTGTTGATATTGCAGGGCTGGTTAAAGGTGCTTCCACTGGAGAAGGTCTTGGAAACAAGTTCCTCGCCAACATCCGCGAGACTGACATGATTGCCGAAGTTGTCCGCATTTTTGAAGATAGCGACATTCATCATGTGTCCGGTGGGGTAGACCCGCTCGGTGATATTGAGGTAATTAATCTCGAGTTAGTATTTGCTGATACCGAAACTGTTGAAAAAAGAATTGGTAATTGTGAACGTGATGCCAAAAAAGGTGATAAAGATGCTGCTGTCGAATATGCAGTATTACAAAGGCTACTACCACACCTCCGCAACGGTCAACTCGCAAACACTCTAGAAGTCACCGACGAAGAAGCTCGCGCCCTGAAACTATTAAACCTTTTGACGATGAAACCGTTTTTGTATATCTGTAACAAAAAAACCGACGCTTTTAACCTCGATGAACAAAACGATAGTCGCTGGCAAGATCTCCTAGAATTTTTTGAGGAAACGGGGAGTGAATACGTCGTGGTAGATGCGGGGATGGAACATGAACTGCGTGACCTCTCTGAAGATGAAAAAAATGATTTTAGACGTGAGTATGGAGCCCAAGACAGCGGTGTTGGTAGTTTGATCCGTGCCTGTTACGACCGCTTAGGATTAATGAGTTACTTTACCACTGGCGTAAAAGAAACCCGCGCTTGGACTGTCCCAATTGGTAGTACCGGCCCCAAAGCCGCCGCCGCCATCCACACTGACTTCGAGAAAAAATACATCCGCGCCCAAGTAGTAGCCTTTGAAGACTTTGTAAACGCCGGCTCACTGCAGAAAGCTAAAGAATCAGGCAAGCTCCGCGCTGAAGGAAAGGAGTATATTGTGAAGGATGGAGATGTGATTGAGTTTCTTATATAAAGCAAAACCCCAGTCCGAAGACTGGGGTTGTTTTGACAGCTTCCGCTACCAAAACATTAATGTGTTACGACTTAGCAGACAAAAAAATATACTAGTAAGTTAAATTTGTCAATAAAAATCACCATAACTCCTCATACCACAAACGTCTTTGCGAGCCCGCAGGCGTGGCAATCCACGGATTTATTGAAAGTGACTCTGGATTGCTTCGTCAGCGGACTTCATACAGAAGCTGTATACCATGTCACTCGTTTTGCAAACGAGTAGGCAAGGTCTTGCAAAGTGACATTTAGTCACTTCTCACGCAAAGACGACAGAGATGAATTTGTACTTGGATATTATGAATGGCTAAATAATATCTGAGTTACTTGAAGTTTAATGAAGTGAAACCTTCTGAAGTAAGTTAAGTCCAGGATATTAGTTAGAGAGCTAAAAATTGAGTGCAGTGCTAGGAGCGCAAGAAAATTTTATGTAGGCGTACTCAATGTACGACGGAATTAAATTTTCGTAGCTGCGACAACGCAATGTGCCAATTTTGAGTTCTCGTTAGCTACCTTCCATTGGAGGATTAGCTCTCTGCACCGGACTCACAATCGTCGGACTCCATGTCGCCTTTACCTCACCATTTTCTTTTTCAAACTCGCTGATTTGATGGGTGAGATACTGTTGTAGTCGCTTAGCGTGTTGGGGAGTAAGTGAATAAATAGCATTTTGGTTTCCAGAACTGAGCGCCATCACAAAAAACTCAGGCGTAAAGGCCACATTGATACTTTCACAAAATAATTTCGGCGCTCGTTTAAAGTCTTCGGATTTCATATAGACCTATGGTACAGTATTTGCTATGGATAACGCAAATATCGAATCAAATAATGACCCTCGTAACGAACGGCTGGCTGATTTTTTCTTTGAGGTGGGTACTATGCGCCGGATTCAGCGTATGCACAGGCAAACTTTATTGGTGGAGGATTCCTCTGATACTATCGCCTCACACTCCTACCGGGTGACTCTGATAGGTTGGCATTTAGCCAAACTGGCAGGGGCTGATCCCTACAAAGTGGTGATGATGTGTCTCACTCATGATCTCGGTGAAATCCGCAGTAACGACCACAATTGGGTACATAAACGGTACGTAAAGATATTCGAAGAAGAAATTACTAAAGATCAGTTGGGCACTCTTCCGTTTGATGATTTATTACACATTGCTCAAGAGTACGAACAGCGTGAGAGTTTAGAATCAAAACTTGCCAAAGATGCAGATATTATTGATCAGATTTTACTACTACGCGAATATCAGTGGCAGGGGAGCGCTGAGGCCACGATTTGGCTTAATGGTAAACGAGAGGACAAAAATTCTCGCCCGCTTGATAGGTTGATTACCGCTGAAGCACGATCTTTGGGAGAAGCTTTGTATGTCCGCAATCCGTCTGAATGGTGGAAAGATCTTTGGACTGGTGAAAACCGTTAAATTTACTAAACTACAATATTCATTTATACTAACTTCAGGTTCGTTCTCAAAGAAAGGAGGTCATGATGTCAGTTTATTTTACTGTTATCTCACAAAACACAGAAGCTGCTTGCCGTCCTGGCTTCTATGAATATTTATCGAGTAAAGTTAACTTCTACCAACCAGACGTTATTGCTTTGCAGGAGGTACACCTAACGTATGGTCAGGGCATGAATCTCCCAGAGAGAATCATGCCTGTAGATCCTGGCAAAAGAATCTACCCAATTGAGGTGCATCAATTTCATAAACTGAAACGACTATTCAAAGAGGCATACTTTTGCTACTTTGCTCCTCATATGGGCGGACTGCATGACTATGATCCAACCCCACTAAATGTTTTGTATGGACAAGCGTTGTTCCTTAAACGGACAACCTGGAGAATGTTGACCTACAATACCAACTTCATTTTTGGTCAATTTGATCAGCTAAACACTGAAAAAATTGGTGGCACACCAGCGGGAAAGGCGGCCCAAAGTGCTCTATTAGAGCACGTAGAGACTGGCTCACAAGTAGCGATTATCAATGTGCATGGTTTTACATCACAGCAGGGTAAGGTAGACATTCCACATCGGTTTGTCCAAAATGTTGGCATAAGTAATCATCTGTCTCAGGTTATCAGTAAGACACACCCAGCACCATACAAGCTGCTTGTTGGAGACCTAAACTATCGCTCTGATAAGATGACTGCGCTTGAGCATCTACGTACCCAACCTGTTTTTGGTCGTGATTCAGAAGTGCTCAATGAACGGTTTGGAGTCACTCAAACAAGAACTGCTTTCTACCGTGATTGGCAAACTGAGCCACAAGCAGATTATATGGTAGCGTGTTCCAAAATGGCCGAGAGAGCGGTCTATTTTAAGGCAGAGCTTGATGCTTTATCTGATCACGCACTTCTTCGTGCTAGATTTTGGCTCGATTAACGCTGGACACCTTACTTGTGTCCAGCGTAACTTTTTTATAAAACAGGAGTATACTTAAGGTATATGGAAAATCATACACCAAAACACTTTGTACTACAGCTGGGCTCGCTTATTAGTTTATATATTTCGCTTGGTTTTTTACTCGGACTTTTATTTGGAATAATTAATCTAAAATTCCCTGACGCTACTGAAGGGTACTGGGCAATTGAGTCAGCCAGTAGTGCAGTTCGTTTAGGTATTGCGATGGTGATTGTATTCTTTCCAACGTATTTAGTGCTAACACGCTTAGTAAATAAACTACGTCGTAGTGAAAAAAATAGTTCGTATCTTAATCTCACTAAGTGGCTTGTCTATCTATCTCTACTTATTGGCGGTGGTGTGCTCCTGGGTGATCTCGTTGCCGTCATTATGACGTTCCTCGAAGGTGATGTGACTTTGCGGTTTATTTTTAAGGCGTTGGCAGTCCTGGTTGTTGTCGGCTTAGCTTTCCATTACTATATCCTTGATGCGCGCGGTTTTTGGCTTAAAAACGAAAGTAAGTCAGTCATGTATGGCTATGGAGCACTTCTAGCTTCATTTGTCGCAGTTACTCTCGGCTTTTCTTATATTGAAACACCGGCTCAGGTACGTGAAATGAAGCTCGATGAGACCCAACTACAAGATTTACAGTCTATTCAAAATAAAATTGAAGAAGCCTTGACCGTGAGTAGTTCAACTCCAGCTACATTGGCTGCCCTCTATGGTGAATTCCCAGCCCCAAAAGCTCCTGAAAATCGTCCAGCCTATTCCTACAGTCCGACTGAAAAGGGGTTTACACTGTGCGCCACATTTTCACGTGATAGTTTTATCTCTGACCAAAACTCTGGGCCTGTATTTAACTTTGATATGAAAATCAAAAATCCCGACAACTGGTCATATAAAGCCGGGGAATACTGTTTTGAAAGAATCGTAAAATAACTCGGACCTGTTTACAATATTCCAAACAGGAGTAATCTTGGTGTGGGCATGTAATTGAGGGAGGTGCTGATGAAAAATAAAAAATGGTTTTACAAGTGTCCTACAATGGGGACTATTGTAATGGGGTTACTACTCGCAGGTAGTTTTTGGGTAGCTGTGACGTACCCATTCTAAAATTACCTCAAAATAATAAAAACGAGCATGTATCTAAGGCGTTCCGATTGGGACGCCTTTGACTATTTACTTATCGGAGGCATAATAAGGCTCTATTAGTCAAAAGAGGTAATTACACATCGTTATGCACAAAAAATTTGATTCAGTTGAGATTGAAAAGAAATGGCAAGCGCTGTGGAAAGAGTCTGGTATTTATAACGTTGGTACACGCGATGTTACAAAACCAAAGTCGTACGTCCTCGTTGAATGGCCGTACCCCTCGGGAAACCTTCATATCGGGCACTGGTATGCTTTTGCGGTACCGGACATCTATGCTCGCTATAAACGCATGACCGGACACCAGGTACTCTACCCAATGGGGTTCGATGCGTTTGGACTACCTGCTGAAAACGCTGCTATCAAACGTAACCTTGATCCCAAAGACTGGACGTATGCCAATATGGCCTTCATGCGTGAACAGCTTGATCGTATGGGGAATATGTTTAGTTGGGATAAGACCACCAACTCTACTGATCAAGATTACTACAAATGGACCCAGTGGATGTTCACCAAGTTTTTTGAACGTGGCATAGCCTACCGTGGTGTCGGGATTGTGAACTGGTGCCCCGGGTGTAACACGGCGGTTGCAAACGAGCAGGTGCTCGCTGACAACACCTGCGAACGCTCAGGCGATACAATAGAGAAACGTGAGATGCCGCAGTGGATGATGAAAATAACTGATTACGCCGATAGACTCATTGACGACTTAGACACCTTGGATTGGCCAAATCACATCAAAGAAGCCCAGCGACAATGGATTGGCAGAAGTAAGGGAGCTAAAATTAATTTCACTCTCTCAACAGGAGATGTGGTAACTGTATTTACTACTCGTCCCGATACATTATTTGGAGCCACCTACCTAGTTCTGGCCCCTGAACACCCATTAATTCAAAATAGAATAGAGAATATTGAAAATGGAAGAGAGGTTAGTGACTATGTCACAATTTCTAAACAAAAGGACGAACAAGACAGACTTGATGCCACTAAAGAAAAAACTGGGGTAGTGCTTTCGGGTATTACTGCTATCAATCCCGCCAGTGGTGAGACAATTCCGGTGTATGTAGCTGATTATGTATTAGGTGGCTACGGCACCGGTGCCATTATGGCTGTGCCAGCCCACGATGTGAGAGATTACGAGTTTGGTAAATTGTTTGTTTCACCAAAAATAGGGGGAGTGTGGTTTAAAAGTGTAGTACATCCAAAAACTGTTAGTGATATAGATATTACTAATGTTCATCCGGCGTTTGCTAGAGCTGTAGGTAATGATTTTAATGAGAGTGAATATCAACTCATTGTATCGGGTGCGAACAGATGCTATTTAGGTACAGGAGTGCTAATAAACTCCGGTGATTTTGAAGGTATGAATTCAGAAGAGGCTAAAGAAAAAATTGTTGCTCTGGTTGGTGGGGAGATGACTTCGACATACCGTCTTCGTGACTGGTCTATTGGAAGGCAGCGCTATTGGGGTGTACCAATTCCGATCGTGTATTCACCAGAGGGGGTGGCGCATATTGTGCCAAAAGAACATTTACCATGGGTACTGCCCGAGGATGTTGATTTTAAACCGACGGGGGTGGCGCCGTTGTCTAAGAGTGAGGCTCTAAAGAAACGAACAGAAGAAATATTCGGGGTTGGCTGGACACCAGAAGTAGAAACCATGGATACGTTTGTGGATTCGTCATGGTATTTCCTGCGCTATTTTGATAACCAAAATTCAGAATCGTTGTCTTCGCTTGAGGCGCAAAAGGAGTGGATGCCGATTGATATGTATTTTGGGGGAGCGGAGCACACGACGATGCACTTGCTGTATTCACGCTTCTGGCAGAAGGCGTTGTTCGACCTTGGGCTGGTGACTGAAAGTGAGCCATACAAAAGTCGTGTCAATCACGGGATGATTCTCGGTCCGGACGGCAACAAAATGAGTAAGAGTAAGGGGAATGTGGTTGACCCTGATGCGCAGGTAGCGCTCGTTGGCGCTGACACGGTTAAAATATACTTGGCGTTTATGGGGCCGTACGCTGATAGTAGTTACCCGTGGGATTTTGGTGGCATTGCTGGAGTACGGCGCTTCCTTGAACGGAGTTACGGTTTGATTGACCATATTGCCGAAACTGAGCCAGAGGAGGTCACTCGACAGCTCCATAAGACAATAGCCAAAGTTGGCACGGACATTCTCGAATACAAATATAACACTGCCATTTCAGCGATGATGATATTTGTGAATCTGGCTGAAAAGGGGAGTATTACCCGTACTAGCTTTGAATTATTTGTTCGCACCTTAGCACCATTTGCACCACACCTAACCGAAGAAATCTGGGCAGAACTAGGACATACCACCTCAGTTCATCTCGAAGCCTTTGCCGTAGCTGACCCACAACTCCTTAAGGACACTAGTGTTGTAATCGGTGTACAAATCAATGGCAAGCTTAGAGGAGATATTACTATAGCGCCTGACGCGACTGAGACTGAGGCCATTAATGCTGTCCAGAATAATCCGCAATTGCAAGAAAAACTGCTCACGGGAACTATTGCTAAAGTCATCTATGTACCGGGACGAATTCTCAACTTGATCGTAAAGTAACCACCCCCAAACATTTGACGTATTTCAAATGGCATGATATAAATACGCTCACGCATTGAGGCAACTCTCATATATTAACAAGCTCTAGCAATACTTATGATTACCTTCAAACCAAAGCAAGTCACAAAAAAACTATTGGCCGCACTCCCTGAACGGGCGCGTGATGTGCTCACTAAGCGTTATGGCCTCGGAGCAGATAACGAAACTTTTACGCTTGAAGCCATTGGACAGTCTTACGGTATCACTCGTGAGCGAGTTCGTCAGATTGAGAACTACGGTATTGCCTCAATCCAAAAATCTCCAATATACGCAGAACACGCCGAGCTTTTTTCTGAGCTCCATGAACTAATTAACCAACTCGGTGGTGGCGTAGTAGCTGAACATGTTCTCCTCGAAAACCTAGCTCCTGACGAATCAACTCGTAATCACCTGTACTTTATTCTTGTCGTTGGCGATGCTTTTTATAAAGGTAAAGAAAATCCTCTCTACACTCACCGCTGGTTCACAGAAAAGAAAATTGCTGAGGTAGTAGAAAAAGCCCTCAAAAATGTGCATGGGACACTTAACCGTGACGACTTGGTTTCTGAGCAAGAAATCCTTAATCGTTTCCGGACTGAACTAATTGAAATTGCCGAAAAACATGACGATGAGACACTTAAAAGGTGGTTATCAATTTCAAAACAGATTGCCCAAAATCCGCTTGGTGACTGGGGTCCGAGCGATAGTCCAAATGTTCGAGTTAAAGGTATTCGTGACTACGCCTACCTGGCAGTAAAGCGTCACGGTTCACCAATGCACTTCAAGGAGGTATCCGAGTCAATCAAAGAGCTTTTCAAACATAAGGCGCACATTGCCACCACGCACAATGAACTGATCAAAGATGCTCGTTTTGTGCTCGTTGGTCGCGGACTGTACGCTCTGACTGAATGGGGTTATACAGCGGGTGTGGTAAAAGATGTATTGCGTGAAATATTAGCCAATGACGGCCCACTTTCACGTGAGGAATTAATTGATAAAGTGCGCAAAGAACGCTATGTCAAGGACAATACGATTGTCGTAAACCTCCAGGACAGTAATCTATTCAAACGTCTCAGTAACGGAACATATACCTTAGCTGACTAACCTGATCATCCTTGTCCCTTCCCAGTATCTCCTACCGAGTGCTGGGATTTGACTTATTTGGTGAAAAAGACTGCATTAAATTATGACAATAAGGTACAATAGTTAAAAGTTTATGGGAGATTTATTTAAAGTCCTCAGTGGAATTATCGCAGCACCAGTTTTACTTCTGGTTGGCTTTTTTGTAATGCGTTATACGTTTGATGTGATGGGTGTTGATGCTGGTCCGATTGTTTCTATAATGGTGGCTCTAACGCCAATTTGGCTGCCGTTTGTTTTATTTTGGCTTTTGTATGACAAGTGGATGGAGTACGTGCATGTAAAGTTTAGGGTAGGTCAAGGACGGACTACGTTGCGGATAAAGATACCGGCTGAAACATTTAAATCTCCAGAAGCAATGGAGAACGTGTTAAACATGGTGTACAACGTGCAGTCATCAGACAATCTTTGGCAGACATACATTGACGGCAAACATCCGCTCATCATGTCACTGGAAATTGTATCTATCGGCGGAGATGTTCGTTTATATATCAACTGTCCTGCTAAAAAAGTAAAAGATGCTGTCGAGGCTCAATTGTATGCTCAATACCCTGGTGTTGAAGTGGTCGAAGAAGAGTTTGACTATACCGCAGAGATCGTTCCTGACCACTCTAAATACGATATGTTCGCTTTGCAGTTGAAGCAAAAAGGCGAAGAGGTTTTCCCTATAAAGACCTACATAGATTTTGGTATGGATAAACTGCCAAAAGAAGAGTTCAAATTGGACCCAATGGCACCCATGATTGAACACCTCGGTACTGCTAGGCCATATGACAGAGTATGGGTACAATTTTTATGTGTACCACACGTCAAAAAGAACTTTAAAAATGGTCACATTTTTGGTCATGATTCCTGGGAACATAGTATCAAAGATAAGATCGATGAATTAATGGGGCGAGGCCATGATAAAAAAGGCCCAGCTGAACTCGAGAGCCAACCTAGATTGACAACAGGTGAGCGAAATATTATTGAAGCTATGGAACGTAACATGAGTAAAGCAGCCTATGAAGTAGGAATCCGTTGGGTATATGTGACAAAAAAAGATGCCTTCAACGGAAACTATATCGCCCCGCTCATTCGGACTTTTTCGCAGTACGACATGATCGGACGCAACCAGCTTGGTGTAGCTTGGCGAACTGACTTTGATTACAATATGTTTTCAGATTATTCTGGGAAGAAAAAGCGTCGCTTGAAAATTGAAGAAGTTAATCATTATAAAATGCGTCAACCGATGCATGGTTCAGGACTAAACATGACTCCATCAATGAAATTCCAAGTCATGTCAACTGAAGAGCTGGCGACCATGTTCCATATCCCTAGCAGTACAATCATGACTCCTGGACTAGCACGTATTCCTTCTACTCGAAAAGAGGCGCCACCAAATCTACCTACTGGTTTGCCTACTCAATAATTATGACGTCTAACTTATCTTCCTATTCACCACAAAGTGAACCTGGGGTTCATACAAAACATACAGCTAACTTTAAAAAAGTTTTAATAGTATGTGGACTGTTTTTTGTTATCCTAACCCTCGCCCTAAGCCTATACGTAAAAAACTTAGCCAAACCACCAGCAAATTTTCCCGTGGCTGTTAATATTGAAATTCTGCCAGGTACTCCCATCACAAATATTACGAAACAACTAAAAACAGCCGGGGTGGTAAAATCAGACTTGCTCTTATATGTGGTACTTCTCACATATTACGAGCCAAAAAATGTTAAAGCGAGCACCTATTACTTTAATGAACCACTTGATATGTATGGTGTAGCCCAGGCTCTTGTAGCTGGTGACTTTGATACAAATTTGGTTTCCTTTATTCATATTGAAGGCGAACGGGCAACACATATCGCAAAAAATGCCGAAACCAAACTAATAAATTTTTCAGCTCGTGAATTTATGCAGCTGGCAAGCACATCAGAAGGTAAGCTATTCCCAGAAACCTACCGTATTCCCAAAGACTTCTCCGAACAGCAGCTATTTGATTTAATGCTCGCTACCTACGAAGAAAAAGTTGCTCCGTTGCGTACAACTTTTACCTCAAATATATTATCTGAATCAGACATAATAATTCTGGCTTCTATTATAGAACGTGAAGCGAACTCGACCGAATCTATGAAAATGGTCGCTGGTATTTTACAAAATAGACTCAGTATAGGTATGGGGTTACAGGTAGACGCCAGTATGGAATACATTTTAGATAAACCCCTTAAGGAACTCACTGCTGCCGACTTAAAAATGGAGTCTCCTTACAATACCTATCTCTATCGAGGACTCACCCCTACAGCGATCGGTAACCCGGGACTTGATGCCATCAAAGCCGTACTTGAACCAACGCCCTCTGAATACATGTTTTATATCACGGGAGATGATGGTAATTTCTATTACGCCAAGGATTTTGAAGGACATAAACTAAATGTGTCCCGACACTTGAAATAAGTTGGGTTATAGAATTTTGGTTCTATAGTTTAAAAGTGGTTTGTCACACTTGTCTTTGCGAGGTACGAAGCAATCCACGGCCTCACCAACAAATTTCTGGATTGCTTCGTACCTCGCAAAGACGGATGTCAATGTAACTTTGCCACCGTTAAACTATGTAATTCCCGGCACATTTACTCTTTACATAAAAAATGTATAGTACGAATACTATGACTCATCAAAAAACAGTCTTTGTTGGACTCTCGGGCGGGGTCGATTCTTCTGTCGCTGCGTTACGATTAATACAGCAGGGCTATAACGTAACCGGAGTATTTATTAAGGTGTGGCACCCCGATTTTTTGGTGTGTAACTGGGAACAGGAACGTCTCGATGCTATGCGAGTCGCAGCCAAACTCGGGATTCCGTTTCTCACCTGTGACGCCGTAGCAGAATACCGGGACGCAGTGGCGCATTATTTTATCGAGAGCTATCGGGCTGGCCTCACGCCCAATCCCGATGTCATGTGTAACAAAGAAGTAAAATTTGGCGCTTTTTATCGTTTCGCAATGGAGCGGGGAGCGGACGCTATAGCGACGGGACACTACGCGCAAAAAATTATTCACGGTACAGATCACACTCTCGTTCGTGGCGTCGATACCGGGAAAGATCAGAGTTACTTTCTCTGGACAATTACCGCCGACATTCTAAAAAAAGTTCTTTTTCCAGTGGGGGATAGTAAAAAAGATGTTATCCGCACCGAAGCAGCTATGGCCGGCCTACTAACTGCCCATAAAAAAGATAGTCAGGGTGTTTGTTTTCTTGGACAGATTGATATACCAGACTTTCTCTCCCACTACATTGATTTAAAAGAGGGGCGTGTTCTTGATGAATCGGGGGACAATATTGGTTTGCACCGTGGATCATTTGTATACACCATCGGTCAGCGGCACGGCTTTACGCTAACTAACAAAGATGCGCAGAGAGCACCTTATTTTGTTTCAGCCAAAGATATTGAAAAAAATACTATTACGGTAACGTGCACAATGCCTAGACTAAGTAAACAATCAAACTTAATACTCATACAAACAATTCTAAATACAGCTATCAATGACGGAGATATGCTAACTGCGCAAACACGCTACAGGCAAGCCCCATTTAGTGTTTTGGTAAAAAGTAACGAAGCGAAACAAATTATTTTAGAGGTAAACGAAGAGACAGAATATCCAGCCACCGGGCAGTCCTGTGTATTATACAGAGGCACCCAGTGTGTTGGTGGTGGTATTATTCTCTAGTGTCAATTACTGTTACTAAAGCTGACGGAAAAACTGAGTTCTTTAAAGTTGAAAAACTACGACGCTCTCTCAGGCGGGCTGGAGCTACGCCGACTGAAATGTCAGACATCATTCGGGCCATCGAAGATAGGCTATACGATGGAATTAGAACACAAGAAATTTACCGTTTTGCTTTTGAGCAATTACGCAAAGCGGAGCAACCGGCCGCCACCCGCTATTCACTCAGGCGGGCGCTATTTGGTTTAGGACCGACCGGCTTTCCGTTTGAACGCTACCTTGGTCGAGTATTCGAAGCTGAAGGCTACTCCGTAAAAACCGGCATCTTAATTAACGGCCACTGCGCTGAACATGAGATTGATGTCGCTGCTTATAAGTCCGACCATAGTTTTGTAGCTGAAGCTAAATTTCACGCCAGACCAGGTATTAAAACAGATTTACAAGTAGCAATGTATTCTTATGCTAGACTCCTTGATCTGCGTGACGCGACAATCTGTACTGATGCTATTTGCGGTATCAAAGAATTTTGGTTAATCACTAATACAAAATTTACCTCAGCAGCTGAGAAATACGCCAATTGTGTTGGTCTAAATATGTTGAGCTGGGATTATCCGCGTAAAGACAATTTACACGATCGTATTCAACGCTCTGGTGTGTATCCAATTACCGTGTTACATACAATTACTCCCAGCCAAATTGCCACCCTTTTAGAATATGACGTTATTTTATGTCAAGATATTGTAACCAAACCCCATGTATTGCGTCACTTACACCTACCGCACGCAAAAATGGAGGCACTTTTAACAGAAGCGAGGGCAATTTGTACAAAAAACAGCATAAACCGCTAGAAATAAGGCTTGTCAATACTTGTGCCCGAGAGCGGCAGTGATATAATTGTTACATTAGTCTTTATTTCAGCAATTCAATAAATATATGTCAGAACAACTCAAAGAAGAATCTCAAAAAACAGTTGTATCATTTGTAGTGGGGTTAATTGTTGGTGGATTACTCGTATGGGCTTTTACCGGTAATACAACTGATGCTCCAAAAAACGCCTTGACTGAAGACGACAAAAAAGAAATGGCAGACAAAAAAACGGAAGAAGCAAAAACAGAAGATGTATCCAATACTGAAGCTGAAGTTTCAAAATTACCAGTTGGTGACGGAGCTGTTTCAGTTGGCGAAGCGAAGTCAGGAAACTCAGTGCCGCTTTCTGATGTAACGTTTCCCACAAAGGAAGGTTGGGTGGGAGTTCGCAATCTAAACGAAGGTAAATTAGGAATGATTCTTGGAGTAGCCCGCTTTAGCGCCGAACAAGGTCTGGTACCAAAACAAATCGAACTAGTAACTCCGACTGTTGCCGGTCGTGAATACGCCATTGTATTTTATTCTGAAAGTGGCGACCGAAAGTTTAATTTAGCTGATGATGTGCAGGCGGACAAGCAGTACGCCACCTTTACCGCCAAGTAATATTTGTAAAAATTTGCTTAAAAAGCACGCATCTACTTCGTTGCCTGCAAGATTTTTTCAACTCAACGTACGATGGGTACGTCTCGTCAAAAAAACTTTTGTCGCCTCGTATCTACGCACTTTTCGGAGTATAGAAACAATCTAGGACCTATTAAGTAACTCCGAGATAACTTTAAACCTCCTGTCTCGTCTCAATCCATGATGTTGCGCAACTTTCTTTTTC
>JAYVHQ010000020.1:0-34847 GCA_043771035.1 Candidatus Kaiserbacteria bacterium
AGGTGGTCAGCTGTTTTATACTCTTGGTCCCAAAAAGTAGTACCATGAGTTTTCTTTTTCTGTTTACGGATGAAGGGTCTTTTTGCCACTGGTTTTCTATTGAAACTATATTAGAGCATAAAATAATCAATTTCGCAAGGTGTATAGGGTTAAATCGAGCCGTATTCTTTGGTATAATACCCGCATATGAAAAATCCATGGGTAATAATTGGGGTGTTGATGGTGGTTTTGATTGGTGGTTCAGTCTGGTATTCAAGCTCAGTAGCTGAGAAATATGATGAAGGCGTCGTGGTGAAAGCTCATATCAAAGGTGGCGTCGACGCTGCTGTTACCCTCACTGAATACAGCGATTTTCAGTGTCCAGCTTGTGGTGCTGCCCAACCGATTGTTAATGAAATTTTAGCAGAGTACGGTGATCAAATAAAATTTGAATACAAACACTATCCACTCGTGCAAATCCACCCCTTTGCTGAACCAGCCGCTAGGGCAGCTGAGGCTGCTGGACAACAAGATAAGTTTTTTGAGTTTGCTGATATGTTGTTTGCGAAACAGTCAGAATGGACAAAATCTACCAACCCGAGCGGCTTGTTTACTAAGTACGCGACAGAACTCGGCCTCGACGCCGACTTGTTTTCTCAGCACCAAAAATCAAAATTGCTTTCAGGTAATGTAAAAGCCAACATGCAAGAAGCTCGTGGTTTAGGACTAACAGGCACCCCGTCTTTTTATCTCAACGGCAAAAAAATGGAAATGACTTCGTTTGATGACTTCAAATCCCAAATAGCCGCTGCTATAAATCCGTCAGTTGATTTTAGTCTGCCGGGTGAGACACTTAAGATTATTCCAGTTGCAGGGGGAGCTAGTACAACTGTGGAGGCATCTACAACTCCAGTTGTACAGTTTGGGATTTAGATTTATATGTCGATTGAGAAACTGTCTAATCAGGAACAAGTACTTGATACAGAGTGGTATGATCGTTTTCAAGAATTATCGGTAGAAGCATTTTCGATGCTTGATGGAGATGCGAGTGTCCGCTCGGCTGAAAAAGAAAAATTCTTACACAGTGAAACAGGAAACCCAAGCCTAGGGTATCCTAAACTAGAAAACGTCGACTTCCTTTCTCAAGAAAATGAGCTCCTGCAACTCAAGGCAGAAGTGTTACAGAACGAAAGTAATGAAACAGTGAAAGAAATTTATCGTACAAAAATTAATGAAACTATAGCTGAGTTGCGTATGTTGCAAGCGGCTCGCGACGGTAAGGATGCACATTTCACTAGATATTCTTCCTTCGTCTATGGTTACCCCACCAGGGAGAACACTACACTCATGTCTGAGATTATTCAGGAAAAAGTAGCTCGGGGGAAAACGGATGAAAAAAAGGCAGCGGCTACAAATATTCGCCCGATTTTAGAAACGTTAGTTCCTCATATTCCTGAACGTAAAGATCCGTTAGTATTGGCTGAAAAACTAGATCAGCGGGTTGAGTCAGTGGAAGAAGTGGTGCTGGCTTTTGAAGCAGCTCTGCAAGAAGTCGGAGCAATTGATGGTTGGAGTGTTGTAGCCAATGTGGGTTCGGGAATCACAAATTTCCGGGTATCACAAAAAGAAAAATCGGTATACGTCCCCGCAGACAAGGTTGTTGGTATGCAGAGACAAAATATTCAGGCTTTCATTCAACATGAAGTATTTGGACATGTTAAGCGTCGCGTAAATGGCGAGAACTCCATTCTGAAATTACTAGCTACTGGACTGGATAGAGTTGAAAAAGGCGAAGAGGGAGTAGCGACAGTAAATGAGCAGTTAGTTACCGGGGCTGACACTTTTTCTCACCCGGAACGCTATTTTGCGATAGCGTTAGCTCGGGGAGATGTTGATGGTATAAAGCGGGACTTCAGGCAAACTTTTGATGTTCTTAAAGAGTATTACATTACGGTCCTGCAGGGAAAAAAGACTGGTCTAACTCTAAACGAGCGGGCCTCTGACTGGGCCTGGGGTCTGTGTGTTAGGGCTTTTCGCGGTACAACCGGTAACACTCCCGGTGCGGTTTTTACAAAAGACTTAAATTATTTTGTTGGAAACAAAGAGACCTGGGCATTAATTAATACTGATGAAAGTGTGACTGAGTATTTTACTGTCGGTAAATTTGATGCCTACAACGAACGTCATGTTGGCTGGATGTTTGCTTTAGGTATCACTGATGAAAAATTAGCCAATGTATTACAAGAGACAAAATCTATTTAAAATATGCCTCGAGTATTTTTGTGGCTACGAGAAATGGCGTTTGCCTATCATTATAGTATTGCGTGATATAACACAGATTGGGTTTACTATTGAGTTCTATGATCATAATATCAGAAGGGTTTTCAAAACTCCCTTTAATAAAGACATCAATCCCAACACTGTCGATACCTAATTCAGAGCAGAGCTGCGTAACCCAGAGGTTAATTTTGACCGGAAAATTTTTAGTGATATAAAATGCTGGATCACTTTTTTTAGTGATGTGAGTTTGGAACTGTTTTCCTTTTTTTAAAATAGAGTTGAGAGTGAGTTTTTGCGTGCGACACTCTTCTGCGATTACAAAATCGTCTTTGTACTTAGCTATTTTAATGAGCTCAGCAAGTGTTTTTATACCGTCACCAGTTACCGTAGGGAACTTTTTGCGGTGTATAAACATTATTTTCCTATCCACCACAGTAATACGATACTCATCTTTGTTTACAAATGGTTGCGCTAAAAAGCTCTCGTCTTTGTTGTAATAATAATTAATCTGACTGAGGGTATCTTTTTTTGTGTAACAGAGAACAACACCGCTGCCGTCACTGCCACTAGTAGGCTTGATGAGGATAGGGAGCGGTTGTTGTAATATTTGTGTCTTAAGAGCCGTCTGGGTAATGCTTTGTTTACTGGTAAAAGATATTGTTTTAATGCTTGAAAATTTTGTCTGTTCCAGTACCGCGGTCGTAATTAGTTTGTTATCCATTAAAGCCAGTTGCCACCGTGATACCTGAGGGAAATATGTCTTAGCCGAAATATAACAACGTTTGTTTTTATGCTCGACATAAAAACCGAAAAGACTTAAATTTCTTTTTCCATTCACTTCAACATCAGTCAACTTATAGCCGAGACCTTTGGCAGCGGCATAGAGAAGTGACGCATTGGACCGATATGGTCGAGCTGTAGGAGTGGCCGGTAATGTAGGGACAGTTTTTTTCACGTGATTATAAATATGATTGAAGGGTAGTTTACTATTTACTGCAAAGTTTAAAGCTTAAAAAAACTCTCCATAATAGCCTTCCATATTTTATAGGATTTATCTTTATGACCTTTTGCGTATATGCCTGATAAAGCTGGGTTCGAGTTAATTTCGATGATGAGATAATTTTTAGGATCGTTCCATTCACCTTTGGTAAAAATATCCACCCCAAACACGCCCAGTCCGGTTGTTTTGTAAAGTCGGTTAGCCCAGATGTGGACATTTTTTGGAACAGTCTCACGGTATTCGGTAATTTTAGCCCCGAGACTAATATTAGCAGTTTCTTGCATAAACAACTGGTGTTCTGAAGCTAGTACAGAAGATATTGTCTTACGCTCTTTTTTGAGCAAGCTTTGGAGGTATTCTTGGTCGGGCTTAAAATTTTGTTCAGCAAGCAGTTCTTCAATAGTATGAATGCCAGTACCCGTGATGGTAACGCGTTGTTTGCGGTACATAAACTGGACTTTTCCCATGACTACAAAAATTCTGTATTCTGGCCTCACGGTGAATTTTTCAATTAAAAATGATACGACGTTATCTTTTTTTAGATTGGCGATGTGTCTTTTGAGGCCCGCTCTATTAAAAATAATTCTAGCATTAGCTCCCCGTGAACCGGTATTAGGTTTTACAAAAACAGGGTAGTTAATTTCACCAGCATATTTATACGAAGCAGCTACCGTATCTTTGGCTTTGATTTCTATACCAGTAAAACCTGGATTGGTGATATGAAATATTTTTCCCCTAATTACTCTAAAGCCAAATTTCTTTAAAAACCTTTTAGTAACGGACTTGTCATCAGCGAGATGCTCTGCGAACTTTGGGTTAACAGGGTACATGCCATATTTTGTTTTTGAGCGAGAAATGAAATATTTTTCACCGTCAGTTACGTAGATTGCTTCCGAGTAGCCTTTATCAACTAAGCCAAAAGAATAGCCGTACTTTTTGGCGGCGCGTTTTAGTATTTGCAGGTTTGGGATTTTAGTACTCATAATTTACAGAATTTGTTGTTGCGATTTGAATAATTTACTGTATAAATATGTGCGTCATGTCAGTAAGAGATAACTATATTAAAGACGTATCAACTGATGCTCGGTGGTTCTTGGCGTTAAAAGCTATCCATCGACCCCTACTCCTGCATTCTTTGGCCCCAGATGCGTATGCTTCTAGTTTAGAAAAGGCTAAAGTATTTTCCGAAGTGGGTTATAACCCTGTTTTTACATACCCACATCTTAATTTAGATACGGTAGTAGCCGCGCAGGCTTCTTTGATACAATTGCGCCTGCAAGTATGTCAGGAAGAATCAAATAAGTCAATAGCAACCGTGTATAGTGAGAAACTGGACGAGCTTATTTTAGAGCAAGAGTTGCTCGTCGCAGCTGCGCAAAGTGACGGGTTAGCATTTGCTGAAGCAAATAGTAGATTGTACAAATTGCTTGACGCAACCTATGTGCAGGAATTACTAGCGCTCATTCAAAACAAGACAGATTTTTTCAATGGCAAAATGAATGTTTCGGATTTACTTAAAACAAAAGAAGTATTACCCAAAGCACTCCCCGTATCTGATAATTTGTTTAAAATTGCTCAAAAAATTGTTTATGGTCCAGATATTGTCGTTGGTACAACCGAAGTTTTTACGAGTGAGTTAATTGTGGCGAGATGGAATGAAAGTCTAAAGGAGACAATGCCTGACTGGAAAGTAGCGATTGATACTCAAGTTACTTCTATGTTGGTTGTGCACAAAACTAGAACAGTTAAAATCCCTCCACATTTAAAAATGAATGCTAAACGTATGCGCAAATTATTTGTTCATGAAATCGGTACTCATGTCTATCGTCGTGAGCAGGGTAAAAAAAATAAACTCCAACTGGCCAGCATTGGTCTGGCAGGGAATCAAGTATTTGAGGAAGGTCTCGCTATTGTGCGCGCGCAATTAGTGAGCCGTACATTTCACCAGTTTGGTGGTCTGGATAAATACCTCACTCTTGCTATTGCTATGGGGAATCTTGACGGTGTGCCAAAAGATTTTAATCAAACGTTTAGTCTAGTTCGAGACTATTTTTTAGATAGGCTAAATCGTAAAAGAAGTAGTGTAAACAACCTATCGATTGCAGAGTCAAGAGCTTGGAACTGTACGTTTAGAATTTTTCGCGGTGGCAACCCGTCAATTCCGGGATGTTGTTTACTCAAAGATAAAATTTATCATGAAGGTAATCGAATCGTATGGCAGATGATAGCTACGCATCCTGAATATTTTAAGACGGTAATGCAGGGTAAGTACAATCCCCAAAGTTCCTTACAGCGAAAACTGGTTCAAGAAAATGCTCAGTAGTACTTTTCTACAAAAGGGGATACACCTCTAGGTAAAAGCTGTTTTATTTTGGTATGATGACTGTATGATTCGAACACGGAATTTTTTGTTGTTTATTCTCATCATGGCTTTCCTGGTTGGGGGTATTTTGCTGACCTTGTGGTTTTCAGCTGATACTACCGGTCGGGGGAGTTATTCGGATATGATTTTTGGAGGAGCACAGACAGCTACTATGACAGCTGAGGTTGTAACGCCTGAGGATAAGCGGGAAAGCAGGCTGGCTGCTTTACGGAAAAAACTAGCAGGTTTTACTGATGTGGCATTAGCGCCGAGCTCAAATGAAGTTGAGCCAACCGTAGACGTGACAGATATAGCTACAACGACTCAGCCTGCTGTAACTTTGGGTACAAAGGTGCAACTATGCTCAAACTATAGAGCAGCCTCGGTCCCCGCGCTCACGGGTGATTTGGTGTACGCAGAGAGTAGCGGACAACGTACGTTCTTTGTGACTGAAACAGTCCTCCCCGAAGCAACTTCTACCCTGCCGATAGTGGCACAAACAGTTGTTTTTACCTTGCCTCTGCGGACAGCTGGTTTAGGGGTGACTGATTGTATTGGAACAGATATTATCGCTGTCACTCCAGTAGGTGCCCCAATTAGAAATTCTGAAGTGGCAAAATATAGCGGTAGTGGTGAAAATACTTTGATTGGCTACACGATAGACGGTCTGCAGCTCTTTGGTACGACTTCGAGCATTGATACCGATGCTTGTGGGGGAGCGATGGTTGGTGGCGTTTATCGTTATTATCTCTCACCCGAGCGGAATACGATTGTGAATTGTTTTGTGGCGATACCTGTCGCGCTCTAACGATAGCTAATGTATCATGCGCACCCTCATTATTGATATCGAAACGGTGGGTGAGGCTTGGAACGATTTAGATGATACAACACAGGGAGTACTGGCACGTTGGATTGAACGCTCAGCCCGCAATCCAGAGGGAAAAGAGTTACAGCTAAAAGATCTGCGCGGGAGTTTAGGCTTCTCCCCACTAACAGGGAGTATTGTGTCTATTGGACTTTATGACCTAGAACGAGCGCAAGGAGCTGTCTACTATATTGGAGTCGATACTGAAGGAGACGAAGAAGTAGGGGATTTTGTTTTAAAACAACGGAGTGAAGCGGCGATGCTTCGTGAATTTTGGGAAGGAGCCCTCGAGTACAACACATTCGTGACATTTAATGGCCGGGCGTTTGACGTGCCGTTTATTATGCACCGGAGCGTGGCTCATGGTATCAAACCAACGCGCGAACTCATGAAGTATCGCTATCTAAGTCATCAGTCAGCCCCTTATCATATAGATTTACAAGACGAGTTAACTTGGTACGGCGCCATGAGTAGGAGACCATCACTCCATTTGTTTTGCCGAGCGTATGGGATTATAAGTCCAAAAAGCGATGGAGTAGATGGTAATGATGTAGCAGAATTATTTTCCTCAGGAAAATTTCGCGATATCGCGCTCTATAATTCCCGCGACGTCGTCGCGACCAAAAAGTTGTATGAGTTGTGGCTTAAAAATTTAGCTCCAGCAAGTTTTTTAAATACGCTTGATTTTTAAGTAAAAATGTAGTCTAATAACTATAGAAACATTGTAGGAGATTTCAATGGGAGTTTGGTGGGAAGATGTCGATGTACCTGTTCCAAAACAGGTGGTGCGATTTGCTGGTGATCCGTCAGCGATTTCAAAACGATGGCCTGTGTTGTGGCGCTTTGGTCAAGATTGGCATTGCTTGCAAGTCTCTGGTGACTACGAATCCGGCTACCGTCTTTATTTTGCGACCGGTCGGCATCAGATGTCGCATAAGAGTCTTATCTCGGCCAGATTTGTTATGGTTCGCGAAGGTCCAGAACCAGTTGTGTTTTGGGCAGAAGATGAGCATGGTGAGCAAATCAATTTGATTAAAACTAGGCGGATGTTGCCGGCTCACCGTTTCAGACCAGAAAGGTCTTGGCATCAAGCCCCAAGTATGGACTATTTGCGAGCTATTGGGGAAGTTGTAAAGGTCTAAGTTATCAAGTAAAGGCGCGCCCACAAGCGCGCCTTTTGTTATACTTGGTACTATGAAATCAATTCTAGCGCTCTTGGCGGATTTTGCGAATGGGATTTTTGCGGTGTTGATTGCGTGTGCGGTGTATGATGTCGAACCATTGTGGTGGTATTTTTTGATTGGACTACCACTCGCTCAGTTGCCTGATATCGATGCGATTCCAGAGATACTAAAACGGGGGAAGGTCAGTGTTGATGCTACCTACACCCGTGATTATCGGACGTTTCTGCACTACCCGATTATTTCCTTGGTTATTTTTACACCGGTGTATTTTTTTGGTGGGTTCTGGGGACTTATAATTGTCACTGCTGTTGCGCTCCATTTGCTTAACGACATGTATGGTACAGGCTGGGGTTTACAGCTACTGTGGCCACTTTCGACGCGTCATTATAAATTTTTTGGCAGAAGGGCTAACCGTTTACATACTATGCTTGCCAAAGCAGGCGACCTGACCCTTCTTCCACCTGATGAAATCAGATTGCGCTTTATGGTGTCTTGGGCAGATGAGGAATTAGCTGACTATATCAAACGCTTTGGCGTCGATAATTGGATTATTCATTGGTATTTGCGACCAAACTGGGTGGCTGTGGTAGAGTATTCATTATTCCTCGTCGCTTTTACCCTAATGGTAGTTAGCTTAGTTTAAAACTATGAAAAAATTTCCCGAAGGGTTTTACTGGGGTGAGAAATGGGATGGGACCCAGTTCGCAAGAGGTTGCCAGCTATTTTGGAAAAATAGCGACAACCTGTACAGCTTCTGTAAGAAGGGCTACTTTTAAACTATGAAAAAAACATTTCCCGAAGGATTCTACTGGGGTTCAGCCACCGCCTCCTACCAAGTCGAAGGCGGAATCGAAAATACTGATTGGGCGCAAGCGGCGCGCGAGGGTCGTGTGCCGCCCTGTGGCGCAGCGTGTGAACACTATACTCGGTACGCGTCTGATTTTGATTTAGCAAAAGATCTGGGTCACACAGCTCATCGTTTATCTGTCGAGTGGGCTCGAATTGAGCCGACTCCTGGGAATTATGATCTTAAAGAAATAGAACACTACCGTGATGTGCTAAAGGCACTCCACGCACGTGGACTCAAACCCTACGTTACCATCTGGCACTTCACCCAGCCGCTGTGGTTTTCAGAAAGCGGTAGTTTTGAACAAAAAAATGCTCCAGAGATTTTCGCCCGCTACTGTGCGTTTGTTGTGAGTGAGCTCGGTGATTTGTGTGACCATTTTTCGACTATGAATGAACCCAATGTGTTTGCAAGTAATGGCTGGCTTAGGGGGAGTTGGCCTCCATTTAAACGCTTTGCGATGACAGATCTGATTTCAATCACGAACTCGGGTAAAATGCTTGACTCTAAAGCCTCTAAAGGATTTAGACCACTGTTTACCTACTGGCGAGTAATGAAAACTCTGGCTTTGTCGCATAATGCAGCCTATAGGGCGATCAAAAAAGTCTCACCCCAGACCGAAGTCAGTTTTGTGCACCACGTGATTGTGTTTGACGCAAACTGGAATCCCTTTAACAAGATAAAGGCTTGGCTCGCGAACTATATGTGGACCTATAAGTTCATGAATCGTACAGCTAAACACTGTGATTCCATTGGACTCAATTATTACTTCTACACTAAGTTTGGTGATACGCGGGTTTGGCGAAAGACGGATATGGACTGGAATTTTGCTCCTGAAGAGATCTATATGGCGCTCATGATGCTCGCTAGGTATAAGCTACCACTATTTGTAAGTGAGGGTGGGGTAGCGGACGCTACTGATAGTATGCGCAGTGAGTACATCAAGAAGCAAGTCCTCGGAACATGGCGCGCCATCCAAGATGGCGCAGACGTGCGCGGGCACATGTACTGGTCACTTCTCGATAATTACGAATGGGCACTCGGCTTTGGGATGCGTTTTGGAATTATCAAAGTTGATTACGCAACTCAAATACGAACTCCCCATCCGTCAGCCTACGTGTATAAACAAATATGTGAGAGCAATGCTGTAGTAGAATAGTGTTGTAATGGCTTGGATTTTACTTGCAACCCTCGGACAGTTTATTAATGCGCTGGTATCTTTTTTAGACAAGTATATTGTCTCGGATGAAAAAGCTCTACCTAGACCATTTGTCTACGCTTTTTACTCTTGTATTTTAACGGGTGGTTGGGTGGTTATTTATTTTCTTGGTTTTATTCCGGGCTTACGTGAGCTTGGGTTTCCGCATCTTTCCAACATAGAATCACCTTCAATTCAGGTGGTAGCCATGTCGTTTCTGGCTGCGTATACGTTCTTTATGGCTTTGGTATCCATGTACTCAGCCTTGCGTAACGCCGAGGCGGTTAATGTAATGCCGGTGATTGGGGCTGTCTCAGCGGTCTCGTCGTTTGGGATGGTGTATTTGTTTTTGGATGTGGCGTTTTCGCCAAATTTTATGTGGGGCGTGGTGGTGCTGTCTTTGGGAACATTGCTGGTAGCGCAAACAATTCCCAAAATGGAAGATGTTTTGCACGTCTTTCACAGTGGGCTCTTTTTTGCCCTACACTTTATCACCATGAAGGGTTTGTTCCTGGAGACTAACTTTGACGATGGCTTTTTCTGGTCGCGAGTTTGTTTTGTACTATTTGCCCTGTCGCTCCTCTTGGTGCCGACATATTATAAAAAAATTCGTGAGCAAACGGGCACTACCTCTAAAAAGACCGGAGTGATTGTTATTTTTACCAAAATTCTAGCGGGCGTGGCTGCCTTTATGTTGCTTAAAGCGACAGACATGGGCGATGTGGCCGTGGTGCAGGCGCTTGATGGAGTCAAGTTTGTATTTATATTACTCATTACAATTATTTTTGCTTCACTGCTGCCTGATAGTGTTGCTACACACGAACCAAAACCCAAAGAAGTGATGCGACGGGTGCTGTATGTACTTGTCATCGCAGTTGGATACTTCATCTTATTTACCTAGTATGACTTCTATAAACAGCACATTTCTGCGTTGTTCTGCGCAAAATACTCCTCACCGTGAGAAAGTCTGGGAGACTTTCGCAAGAGGTTGCCAGCTATTTTGTAAAAATAGCGATAACCTAAACAGCTTCTGTAAGAAGCAAAAAGTACGGCTTACATTTTTTTCTTGCTTCTTACAGAAGCTGTCCACTCATTGGGTATTTTTTCAAAATTCCTCAATGAGTCTTGCGAAAGCAAAGTGGTTTGCTTTCTCACGCCTTGAACTGCACTTGTTTTTGAAAGTCATACGGAATTTACTAATCTCTCAAATATAGTTATGAAAGTTTCTCACGGACTGAAGTGGTTAAAACGAATTATTTATACGATACTGATATTAGTAATCGTTGTGGCTAGCGTGTTGTGGCTCTTGGCACGTAAACCTGTACCTGAAACAATTACATATGGGATGTCGTTTAATACTATGTATGCTCGTGAATTAGGTTTGGACTGGCGTGAGACCTATGACGCAATCTTAGATGAGTTAGGGGTGCGGCACCTGAGGCTCGCTGCTCACTGGCCGATGATTGAGCCTAAAAAGGATGTCTATAATTTTGAAGAGCTGGATTATCAAATTAAAAAAGCGGAAGAAGTGGGGGCTACTGTGGTATTGGCGGTGGGGAGGAGGCTACCACGTTGGCCTGAGTGTCATGTGCCAGGTTGGGCCAAAGAAAAAAGTTGGGACGATCAAAAAGTTGAATTAGTTGATTATATTACCGCTGTGGTAACGCGCTACAAAGAAAGTCCGGCAGTAACAGTGTGGCAAGTTGAAAACGAACCTTATCTGAGTTTATTTGCTTTTGAGCACTGTGGTGCCTTGGATGAGGTGTTTCTTGAGCAGGAAATTGCCTTGGTAAAATCACTTGATGCCACTCGTCCGGTCCTGATAACCGACAGTGGTAATTTGGGTACCTGGAAGGGAGCTTATAGTCGGGGTGATAGATTTGGGACTAGTGTCTATGTGCATTTTTGGAATCCGGAGTTAGGTCAATTCCGCACCTTTCTCCCACCTTGGTTTTATCGGGTAAAAGAAAATGTGGTCGCCCTGGTGTATGGAGACAAACCAACCTATCTGATAGAATTATCAGCTGAACCGTGGCTGGTTGCACCGGTGACTGCCGTGCCACTTGATGTGCAGTTTACCCGCATGGATGTAGCAAAATTCAATGATATTTTGCAGTATGCTCGTGATACACGGTATGAAAATCAGTACTTGTGGGGTGCTGAGTGGTGGTATTGGCTCTTGCTTAAAAATGAACCGGCCATGTGGGAGCGCGGTAAAGAGGTGTTTACAAACGAAGCTGCTCTATAAACTATGTTACAAAAACTACAAAAAAACCAACGTCAGATTTTGGAGTCAAGTAAACGTATGACTACGACCGCTATCAATACGCTTGATGCTACCGTTACCAAAGCAACGACAGAAGTCGATACGTATATTAGCCCGCTTCGAAAATCTGTTTTGTCGAGGTTTCCCATTATATTTTCACTCCTCACTACGTTTGGTGTCGCTACTACTTTTTTAGGATTCGAGAAAATTGTCTCAAATATTGATTTCCTCGATAGACACCCGATGTTCATGTTGATAGTTGGGATTAGTATCTTGGCAGCAACTGGTACACTGTACAAGAAACTTTCATAGTATGTCTTTTTGGCAATTCATCTTTTCGTTTTTGTATGTTCGTAATTGGCATAGCGGCAAAAAAGAACTATCTCGACCAAGAATAGCATTATTTTTTGCTGGCATTTTTCTGATACTAATAGCTCTGTCACTGATCGGTTTTTTACAATCTCCAGTAGTATTTACCCCGTAGTAATGCTCGTTTATATGTCGAAACTTTTTGTGGGGTTATTTATTTTTGCAATTTTAACAGTAGTTGGTCTGTTTATACTAGTGCAATTTTTTGCGTTCGGGTGATTGAATTTTGTTGCAAAATAAGCAATACTAGTACTATATGAAATATATTTTGGCGGGGGTTATTACTCTTTTGATTCCAATGCAAGTTTTGTTTGCAAACACTGTAGTGCGGTCGGGGGATACGGTGACTATGACCGAAAATCAATCTATTGAAGGAAGTTTTTATGTACTTGGTGGCACAGTCGCTCTCTCAGGAAATATAACAGGTGATACTACGGTAATTGGGGGAAATGTGACAGTCAGTGGTGACATAAACCAAGATCTTAGTATTTTAGCGGGGACAGTCAGTCTACAAGCCCCTGTTAAAGAAGACGCTCGGATTGTAGCTGGTCAGGTGACTATTACTGAAAATATCGAGGGTGATTTGGTGGTGATTGCAGGTAAACTGACTATTGCTTCACAAGCCAAGATTTCCGGCGATATTTTGTTCTATGGCGGAGAATTAGTGGTGGAAGGGGCGGTGGGTGGAAAAATACTCGGTAGTGCTGAGAGTATGAGAGTTGATGCTGTTGTCGAGAAAGGGGTAGACGTCACAGCTCGGACCCTGACATTGGGCGATCAGGCAAATGTTACCGGTGATGTCGAGTATGTTAGTGCTACTGATGTAGTACGCGCCCCTGGTGCGGCTGTGTCTGGTAAGGTAACAAAAAATGCTCCCGTAGTAGCTGCGGGTAACGATAATATTGCCCGCACGACGGCAGTCACGTTTCTTATTTCTTTGTTTGCCACACTTAGTCTTTATCTTATCTTTCGCCGTCGCGTGGAATCGTTTGCCACCGCAGTACGCAGTGGTCTGATTGTTAAAACCGTCGTGGGGTTTGTATGGGTGTTTATGATGCCGCTTTTTATCATAATTCTCTTGGTGAGCGTGCTTGGATCATTTGTTGGATTGATAGCGTTGTGTGTATTTGCTTTACTGCTCACTCTGGCGATACCTCTACTTGCGGTCACTATGGGGTCACTCCTGGCACAATTAATTGATAAAAAAAGTACCCTGTCGGTACCGTACATTCTGCTCGGTGGGGTAGTGGTGCACTTACTAGTCCTGGTGCCGATAGTTGGGGCGGTGATTTTGCTAGGACTGTATGTAGCGACAGTCGGTACTATGGTTGATTTTTTGTACAAAAAAGCTCGCTAAAATTGGGCATAATCTGACCAAAAACTACACAAAAAAATAACCTAAATAAGGCTGTTTTCTTGAAATAATCAAAAAGTGGTATACTTGTACCATGTGGAATAACTTTTGTGCTGTTGTCGAAGATCTATTCTGGTTTGCTCTTGGAGCACAAACAGTGTCTCCGGTAGCTGTTGCGCACGTGCCTGCTCCTCAGGTGCTTCTAGCCCCTTTCAAGTCGGCCCCCGTGCATCTGCCTCTACTTATGCCCGCTACACTTGCTGCACCTGCTGTGAGTACACTCTTGGCTGCTCAGCCTGCTAGATTAGGATTGAGTGCTCATTCAACGGTTGTTACAAAATTTAAAACAATAGCACTTGAGACAAAGCCGGCCGCGTCAATTCTACACGCGCCGGTTGTGATGTATGTGTCGCAACCTTTGGGTACGGCTTGTCTTCATGTGCCACAAATTGATTTTGATGCAGTGATTGAAGTCTTACCCTACGGCACTGCGGTGACGGTGATCGGCTACGCTGGACGGTTTGCTAGTGTGAATCGTTCCAACATTACTGGCTGGGTATTGAAGGATGATATTACTCCTCAAAAAAATGAAGTGTGGCCTGAATTTATCAGGGGTGGTGTATATGACGTCTTGCACGCAGATACCCTAAAGTCACGTTCCTTAATTAATGATATGTTTGCTGGCGGAGCACTCGCGTTACCACTGCAAGCGGGTGAATATGTTACCGTCCGTCTTAAGAGCGAGCACCGTACAATCACGTGGTCACGTAAACGTCCCAGAGTCGCTGGTGACTGGGCCCGTTTACTGCGCGGTACAGCAGGTATCCATATTGGTGTGACGCCAAAAACAGATACGGTGATAGAGTGGCGTAGTAGTGACGGCGAAGGGAGGTTGGGCTATGTAGAAGCTGTCGCGCCTGATCAAGCCATTACCATCAGTGCCGTGGGTACTGATGAAGCTGGTCTCTTTACAATCAAAACCATGTCCGAAGAAATCTGGCGCGAATTACGACCAGTTTTTATTGAGGTTGCATAAATACCTGGGATAGAGTAATCTAATCGTTCGCAAGATTGTTGCCTAGCAGCGGAGTTCGGCCCCCAACTGCAGCTAGGATGCATCAATCTGAACGTTCCTCTGGTGGGGCGTTTTGCATACGGGGGAGGTGGCAGCCTTTCCCGTATGTATGCGTTTGCTCTTTTTGAGTTGTTGCTAGTTCTGACTTCCTTCGCCGCAGAAGGGGTATGTGAACGGTAGCATGAGCACGCGCAAGCGTTGCTCGGCGCAGAGGGGAGAGTTCGCCGCTCCTCTCTGCGTCAAAAATTTTTTGGTAAGTTCCCAGTTTCTAGCTGGGGCTTTTTTGTTATATACTAGAGTCATGCAACAACCAGTCGCTTTCTTTGATGTTGACGGGACGATTTTTCGGTCGAGTTTATTTATTGAACTGGTTGAAGCCTTAATTAAAGATGGTGTGTTTCCGAGCGAAGCCAAAGATATCTACCGCAATGAATACACCGCTTGGCGTAATCGTGAAGGAACCTACGATGACTATATTAGCGCGGTGATTGAAACCTATCTTACGCACATTAAAGGCGTGCACTACGGTGAATTTGCAGACGTGGGGAAGCGGGTGGTAGCTGTTCATAGTAAACGAGTCTATCGGTATACGCGCGATTTGATTACTGAGCTCAAAAGCAAAGGTTACTACATCGTCGCTATCTCCCAGTCGCCCAAGACTGTTCTCGACGCCTTTTGCAAACAGTATGGGTTTGATAAAGTATACGGACGGATGTATGAGATTGGCCCTCAAGATAGATTTACGGGGCTCGTGACCGACGTTCACTTGATTGAGAACAAAGCCAATATTGTAAAGCGAGTATTTGAGCATAATCCTGCACTCACGCGAACTGGCTCAATTGCGGTCGGAGATACTGATGGGGACATATCACTCTTGGAATCAGTGGAAACAGCGATTTGTTTTAATCCAAATGAAAAACTGTATACGTATGGTAAACGGATGGGGTGGGAGATTGTCGTCGAACGCAAAGATGTAATTTATAAAAATATATGACAACAAAAAGATTACACCGAGACCAAGAGACAGCCGTAGTAGCAGGAGTCCTGTCAGGAATGGCAGAGTACTTCAAACAAGATCCTGTTGTGTTTAGACTAGCTGCCGTCGTCTTGATTATCCTGACAGGCGTGTTCCCTGGTCTATTATTTTATCTGGTAGCCTGGATACTAGTGCCGCGCAAGCCAAAGATGCAAGCAGACTATACGATTGTTGAATAAAAATGAGCCACAGAGTGAGAAAGTCTGGGAGACTTTCGCAAGAGGTAGCCAGCTATTTTGCAAAAATAGCGACAACCTGAACAGCTTCTGTAAGAAGCTAGCGACAATGGCGAATTTTGTTCCCGATTTGCCCCTTCCTAGGGCAAATCGCTGGAACCTGTAATCGTTGCGGTCGCCCCTCTTTTCGCTACTACTTCAACACTTAGACGACAATTGCGAATCCTCCCTCTAGGTTATTTTAATTGGTAGTAGCGTGGCAATCCATAGCTTAATATGACAAAAAAGCAGCAAGCTTTTGTTGACACCGTAAAAAAATTTTATACCGCCCATGGTCGGCATGATTTACCGTGGCGACAGACACATGACCCCTATAAAATACTGGTTTCGGAAGTCATGTTACAGCAAACCCAGGTGGCGCGTGTGATACCAAAATACGCTGAATTCTTGAGTTTATTCCCAACGGTACAAGCGCTCGCGGAAGCTCCTCTTGGGGCAGTTTTAACCGTGTGGCAGGGCTTGGGATACAATAGACGGGCAAAGTTGCTCCACCTTTGTGCACAAGCGATTATAAGGGAGTATAAAGGGGAGTGGCCTTACGATATTGCTACGCTTAAATCTTTACCAGGTATCGGTCCCTATACTGCCGGTGCTGTAGCAGCCTTTGCTTTCTCAATGCCCTCAACAATCATTGAAACCAATATTAGGACAGTCTATCTCCAGCACTTTTTCCCAGATGAGACAGCCGTACCTGATTCGTTGCTGCTACCGGTAATTACTAGCACCCTTGATCAAGCAAACCCGAGAGATTGGTACTACGCTGTGATGGATTATGGGAGTCATCTCAAGCAAACAATTGGTAACAAAAACACCCAAAGCAAGCACTACACCAAGCAGTCAAAATTTGTTGGCAGCGACCGCCAAATCCGGGGCGCTATCATCCGGACGCTCAGTCAGGCAAAAACTAGTTTTACTCTTCCTGTTCTAACTAAACAGCTGGGTGCAATCGAGCCAGAGCGTCTTACACACCAACTGCAAAAACTCGTCACCGAGAACATGGTTCAAAAAGTCGGTAGTCGGTACGGTTTACCGCAGTAAAATTATTTTACTGTGACTAGAGGTACAGTAAGTATAGTTAAAAAACATACGTATAATGTAGCGGTTAACCGCTACATTATACGTGGAAGTTATACCTCTCTGCTAACAGAAAGGTTGGACGAGTTACATATTTAATTTTCCATCTTCTATTTTCAATATTCAATTTTATCTTGTGTCTTCAATTCCAAGTGTCAAAAAGATACCGATGACCATGACAAAACCTAAGACGATAAAAGCCAGATGGAAAGGCATGATGGCGAGGCAGAGGCTACCCAGGAGCGAGCCGGCGAGAACAGCCAGCGGACGGGTGAGTCTAAAGACGCTCATCAGGTTGGCGTCTTGGCCGCTAACTTTTTTGAAGAAGTAGCTTTCGGTAGTGACTTCAACCAAGCTGGCACCAATTCGACTACAAAACATCAGAATCATCCAGGGAATCAGCACAGCCGTCGTCATAAATGAGATGCTTGATACCGTAATCGCGAGAATTAGAAAGCCGATAGCCATCATTTCTTTTTCGCCAAAATAATTATCAGCCAGGATACCAATCGGGTATTCAAAGAGAACATAGGCGAGGAGTCCAGCGGCAATAATGGCGCCAATAGACGACCAAGGTAGTCCAATGACACTAGCGAGATACAATGGGAAGTAGACAACTGTCCAAGTGAAAAATATTTGGAGAAGAAAGTGAGTTGCCAACACCAATTTAATCGCTTTATTCTCCCAACATTGACGGATGAGCGGCTTGAGCTTTATTTTGTGATAGAGCGGATCAACAAAACCGCGAAAGGCAGCTATGACAATCAAACTAAAGACCACCCCAACGCCAATGGCGATAAAATATAGCTGGGCTAGGTTATCGCCTTCACCCACCATGTAACTAATAGTCAGCGGTGCACATAAGGCGGCGAGGCTCATGAGTGACAATGTCAGTCCGCGCACATGTCCGGTCGCGCCCTCATTTTTACCAATTAAAGTCTCAGTAAAGATGTCGATATTTAAATAAATCAAGGGATTAATAATCAAGAACAAAATAAGACCAAGTATAACCAGTGGTGCAGATAGACCAATTCCCATCAGGGCGAGAGTTCCCATCGAAATGATCATCAAACCTATTGTGACCAGGAAATTGCCGAATCGTTTAAGTAAGCTCGGCAAAAAAATAAAAATCAGTAGCGAACCAATTGAACCAATTGAGTATATGAGTCCGATGTGTCTGACATCAATAAACTCACCAAGGTACGTCGGACTGGTGTATGACACGACGAGGGTGTGGAAGTTGAAAATAACTGCAATCAGATAGACAAACCAAAATTTAATTTTATGCGGCGGCTGGGTAGTCTCAGTCGGCTTACGGTAAAAGTACATAGTATTACTAGTGTACTAGAGGGAGAGTGAATATTGAATCTGGATTAGTGAATAGAGTGAAGAGAAAATGATAAACAATCTGGAAAAAATAAAGACTTGGATTGCCACGTCAATTCCGCATTCGCTCCATTGCCTCGCAAAGACATTGGAAATGCAATGCTGTTCGTCTTTGCGAGGAGGAGGTACGACGACGTGGCAATCCACGGTGTTATTCAATAATACAAAACACCGCAAACTAAGTTTGCGGTGTTTTGTTTCTTACTTTGTTAAGTGGTCGTTGGACCTTTGTAGGTGAGTACAGTGCTAGTGAGAAGTGACCTGATGTCACTTCGCAAGACTCATTGAGGGATTTTGAAAAAATACCCAATGAGTGGACAGTTCCTGTAAGGAAGTGCAAAAAAATTTTGTGGAGACGTACTGCTTGTACGGCAGAATAAAATTTTCGCAGCAACGACAACGCAATGTGCCGTTTCTGGAAGTTCACGCTAAATACCGATTAGGACAGGGATGACCATTGGGGACTTTTGGGTTCTTTGCATCAAGAAACTCTGAACTGTCTCAGTCAACTCATCTTTAACGTAATCCAGGTCAATTGGGTTCATGCGTTCGGTATGCTTTTCAATCGTCTTTTTAATCAAAACTCGGGCTTCAGATAAAAGCTGTTGGTTTTCACGGAGGTAGACGAAGCCACGAGAGATGATGTCTGGTGATTTGCGGAGTTTACCGGTTTTGGCATTGACGGTGGCGATAATCACGAACATACCATCTTCGGCAAGTGATAAACGATCACGCAAGACTACTTCTTGCCTGGTACCAACGGTAAAGCCATCAACTAATACTTGTTCATTTGGAATCTTAACTTTGTGACGAGTAAGCTCGGTTCCGTTTTTGATATCGATGATTGAACCATTGTCAGGGACAGCGACATTCTCACGGGGGAAGCCATTTTCTACCGCCACAAACATGTGCGTTTTGACGTGGTAGTGGTGACCATGAACGGGAATCAGGAAGCGCGGCTTGACGGCTTTGTGTACCCATACGAGCTCACCGGCGTTGCCGTGGCCTGAGGCGTGGACGTGAGACCCTTGGAAGTTCATTACACGGACGTTTTGGCGATAGATATTGTCTTTTAGTTTTTGGACAGCGACTTCATTCCCAGGAATAATCGATGAGGACAAGACAATTGTATCTCGTTCAGTGAGAACAATTTGTTTGTGCTTGCCGGTAGCCATACGCATCAAGGCGGCAAATTCTTCACCTTGGGCACCAGTAGACAGCACCACGATTTTGTCTGCCGGGTAATTAGAAATTTCACCAGCTGAAATAAAGGTATCGGGTTTTACTTCCATGAGTTTGGCGGTGATAGCGATATCAATGTTGGTCTTGATACTACGGCCTTCCATGACGACTTTTTTACCCATCGCTTCACAGCTTTTAATGACCGAAACTAAACGATCAAACTGTGAGGCAAAGGTTCCGATAATTAATCGGCCGTTTGTGGTACGAATAATTTCATCAAGCGTCTTGTACACTTTAGCTTCAGCGACTGAGAAGCCTGGGCGGTCGACGTTGGTCGAGTCGCACAAGAGGGCGATATTATTGTGATTACCAAGTTCCTCCCAAACAGTTTTTTCTTCGATGACGACGTCATTATTGTCATCGGTGACGACTTTAATATCACCCGTGACCACAATGTCACCGTGTTTGGTTTCCACTGCCAAGCCCATCGCGTCAGGGATAGAGTGAGTAACCGGGAAAGTACGGATTTTGAATTTACCGACCGTAAATGTTTCACCCTCTTTCACAATCTGCATATTAACCGGCGCCATGCTCGGGAATTCTTCTTGACGCTTGAGAATCATGAGTGAAGTGAGGTACTGGGTCCAAATCGGCGGGTTACCGATACGTTCAAGGATAAACGGAATACCACCAATGTGGTCGAGGTGACCGTGGGTGATAACCAGAGCGCGGATTTTGTCTTTGCGTTCCTCGAGGTATTGCGTGTTTGGTAGAATGTACTGAATACCTGGGGCGTTACTTTCGGCTGACACAAACCCGAAACCAGCATCGATCACAATAATGTCATCTTTGGTTTCGATAATGTTCATGTTGCGACCAATTTCTTCGACCCCTGATACGGTAATGATGCGGACAGTGTCTTCGTCAGTGATTGGTGGAATAGCCGGATTTTTCTCATCACTGATCGTCATGCGGTGGGTGAGTGCCGGACTCGTCATAGGACGACGCCCTCTATCACCGCCACCATTGCGGCGTTTATTGCCACGACCAGGTTTTTTTGGTGCACCAGTAGCCTGTGTGCCTGCACTAGGACGAGTCCCGTGTGGTCTTGGGGTGTGGCTGTGGTTGCTTCCGTGACTTAAGGCGGCAGCTTCACCAGCTGGCCTGGGGGTAGTCGTTACGGGTGCGCCCGTCGCGCCAGCGGGTCTTGGACCACGATTTGGCGGGCGATTAAAATAGCGTCGCGCTGGTCTCGGGGCACCGCCTGGCGTAGCTTGGGCGACTGCTGGCCGAGGATTTGGATTGTTGTGCGGTTGAATGTTGTTCATAAATATATAGTTAGTAATTATTAGTAATTATTTAAAAAAGGGCCAAAGCTTCTCCTCACTCATGTTCCAGTCACTTACGTTCATAAAGCGTTCCTGAGGTCGGCTGATCTGCTCCATCGGCGTTATCTTTATAGTACTGTCATGGACGTAGACGAGCTGTGGGACGTAGAGGAAGGCGGCCGGGGTCTCGCGGCTAAAGATTTGTAAGGCGTCTTTCGTCGCAGTGATTTGTATTTCGGTGGAAGTGGCTACCCGAGCGCGGTCGAGTAAACGGTCGACTTCAATATTTGCGTACTGCGAAATATTTAATCCAGGATCTTCTCGTTGCGATGAGTGCCAAAACGGATAGAGATCAACTGCTCGATTCATGTCGAGACCAAATAATAGCCCTTCAAAATCTCGTGGACGAATGACTGCTTGCAATAAATCACTTTGTTCAAATTGTTCTACCTGCACTTCTACTCCTAGTTCACGCCAGGCGCGGGCAATAAATTCCGTCGTTGCTTCAAATGAGGGTGTGTTGGCTGTTTTAAGAACTATAGAAAGTTTTTTAATTTCACCATCAATCCGTTTTTCCCAACCACCGGTATTGTTCTTGATCCAGCCAGACCGTACGAGAATGGTCTCGGCACTTTGTTTCGCTGAACTAGTTCCTGCAGTTACTGTTTGACTCATTGATTCTACCGCAGGGTGGTTGCTTGGTACAGGGTACTTTATGGGGACACCAAAACCAGACAAAGCCTCATCTACTAATAGGTCACGATCAATCGCGGTGGTGAGCGCTAAACGGACAGCGGTATCACGCAGGGCTGGTGACCGATTTTGATTAAAAAATATCGCAAAGACCCGCGGGAGGGGTTCAGTCATGATGCTGTAGGTATTGCTGTCTTTGAGGGCGATAACATCAGCAACTGCTAGCTGAGCCGTGCTGGTTATTTCTTTATTGGCAAAGGCGCTGCCTAAAGCCTCTTCGTTTTGGTAAAAATGAACTTCAACAGTACCGATAATAACCGGCTTATTATTTGCGTATTTTTTTAACTCGTAGGTTGAAATAAGACCAGATTCATCTTTGCTGAAACTGTCTATCATAAAAGGTCCAGAACCTATCGGTTCCGTATTTTTAATACTAAACGGCACTTGTTCTATCGGTAGATTGCTCCAAATATGCTTTGGCAAAATACCCAGGGTAAAGTTTTCTATAAAAGGAGTATATGATTTGGTCAGTAGAATATTAAGCTCATACTCCCCAATTTCTTCGACGGTGACATCAGACCAGTTACCTCGCAGCGGGCTCTTGAGTTCGGCATTTTGCACGAGGCCAATCGTAAAAGCGACATCACGAGCCGTGACTGGCGTGTCGTCATGGAAACGTAGATTATTTTTAAGAATAACATTATACGTTTTTCCGTCGTCTGAAACGGTAATACTATCGGCTAAATCCGGCACCAGATCGCCTTGGGGGTTAATTTTCATTAGCCCACTATATATAAGAGCAGTCATGTCTTGGTCTGCTCGGGTCACTGCCAGAACCGGGTTGACAAAGCGGGGCGTGCCGATGACGCCTTCCTTGAGCGTACCTCCCGCCACCGGAGAGTTAGAACTATTGGCACTGCTCCACATAACACCAGCTGTGACGAGGGATCCTATAAGCGTAAAAAACAAAATACGCAAAATCAGCCGGTCGCTCGGGAGCTTGTTTTCTATAGTACCGATAAGTGAGCCAATAAGACTCATTCGTTTGGCAGGTGAGTGCGAGAATCGCAATTTCATATAAATTAAAGGAGAATGACGTGCTTTAAAAGCACATTAAGGTGTGTAACAACAATAGAGCGTGATGTAATGGATGTGGTGTCTCGTTTAGACAACGATATTCAGAAGGGCAGACAAAACAAAGAGAATCGCAATACCAACAGAGAACTTAAACAAGAAAAGCTCGGCGCCACGGCGCTTATGAAAAGCAGAACTAAAGTTGTCACCACCAAAGGCACCACCTAAGCTTGATCCTCGTTGTTGAAGTAAAATAGCGGCAATGAGTAGGACAGAGAGAATTATCTGTACGAACGGGAGTGCCGGTTGCACTGTCTGTATGATTTCCATGTGAGCACTATAGTAGCACAGATACAAATAGAGTAAATAGGGGAGTGGTGGAAGTGCCGCTTGCTAATTTTCTACGAATAATAACAGCTATCCAATTGCAATCTTCGTCTTTGCGTGAGAAAGTCTGGGAGACTTTTTCAAGAGTGAGCTATGACCTAAGTCATAGCGCAAGACTTTATGAGGAGCTTTGCTTCCATAAAGTGGACAGTTCCTGTAGGGAATGCCTGCTATTTTGAAAAAATAGCGACAACCTAAACAGCTTCTGTAAGAAGGACAGGAGCAAAGCGGAAGGCTGTGGCAATCCACGTCGCCTCACGTCAACCATAGACAAAATCAAAATCCCATCGTATAGCCTTGCAATTTACTGTAACTGGTATAGGATACTCGTATTAGTGAGTGGTCGGGGTTATTACATTTAATTTTATACATATGTTTACTAAAAGTCTGAAGCGTGGAGTGACTTTATTGGCCGTTTTTTCAATCATTACGAGTTTAGTGCCAGTGACTAACGTTGCAGCCCAAGAAGCCCCACGTTGTACAGTTGTCAGTAATGCCTTTGTTCAAGAAGGTGGCGCAGATAGTTCCATAGTTGAACGAAACCCAGTTTGGTTTGATATTACTGGGGCTAGTTGGATTTGGGGAGATGCTGACAATAATGTCTCAACCACGACCCAAACTTTCTCAAAGCGCTTTATTGTAAACGGAACATCTACTGCAGCCCTACTGACCGTAGCGGCAGACAATGGTTATTCTGTTAAAGTTAATGGTTCATCTGCTGGAGATGATAAATCAACAATTGAAGACAATTTTCGTTCAGCTACTGAGGTAAATATCCTTTCAAAGCTCGTAATGAATGCTGAAAACTTAATTGAAATCACCGTTACAAATTTTGATGTAACTGGTATCAATCCTGCTGGATTGGCTTTTAAGATTGCTATGGAAGGCAATACTTGTGATCCACTTCCACCTCCAGACCTCTGTAGCAATATTACAGGTCTTCAGAATCCAGTTCCAAGAGGTTACGAATTAGTCAGTGGTAAATGTGTCCCAACGACTATCACGGTGGGTACTATGGACAAGTCATGTATTACTAGTAATGAAAACTTGTTAACTAACGGTTCATTTGAGGTCCCCGCTATTATTCCAAGTTACTCAGTTGTAAGCAGTGTCACTGGTTGGATTAGTTCAGTGTTAACAAATGGATTTGAGATTTGGCGTGGACAAGGTGGTCCAGCTTCAGCCGGTGACCAACACCTCGAACTTGATGTCAATATACCAACAACCATCACACAATCGGTAGCAACAGAAATTGGTAATCAATATAAGGTAACACTCGACTTTTCACCACGAAGTGGCGGAAATGCGGCTGATAACAAGGTTGAAGTAGCGGTGGGTGGTGTTCTCGGTTCTGTCAGTGCTGACGGTTCAGTGTATCCAGCTAACGTTTGGACAACTCGCAATTTCCTCTTTACAGCAGCAACTACTTCTTCACTTCTTGAATTACGCGATATGGGGAATAGTAATGGTCTAGGAACTCTAATTGACAACGTTAAAGTATGTTTGGTAACAGACAATACTCCAGATGGAACAATCAAGGGTTTTAAATTTAATGATTCTAATGCTGACGGCGTTTTTACAAACGACGAGAGTAAGTTAGCTAATTGGGATATCGTACTTACCGATAGTGAAGGTAACGAAAAGTTTGCTACTACCAATAGTGTTGGTGAATACATTTTTGATGTAAAGTCAGGTAGCTACACAGTGACAGAAACTCAGCAAAAAGGTTGGGAGCAAACAGCAACCCTCGTTTCAACTGGATCAACTGTCGTTGGTAATGCGTGTAAAATTACTGTGACCAAAGATGGTGGCGAAATCGGAGTCGGTGAAGGAGGAGGTTTCGAAGGTTCATTTGGTCCTCAAACATACACTTGTGACTTTGGCAATCGTCAAATTGATGAAGAAGAACCACGTCGTAGTGGCGGTGGTGGCGGAACTCGTGTCGGAGATCGCAACCCACGAACTCCAACTGGTGAAGTGCTCGGTGCATCAACCTCAACTCCAACCGGAGTAGTGCTTGGGGATGCAACTTCTACTATGCCAGTAGGTGCTCCTAATACAGGAGCTGGTGGAGCGGCTCCACTAACGGTATCACTGCCAACTCTCGTTGCAATCTTGTCTACAACGACTCGCAAGAGTAAATAATCACCGTGTTTGGTTTTCTTAAAACCAAAGTACATCGCACACGTCATTACGTCAGCGTAATGGCGTTTGCCGTTGTGCTCGTGCTACTGGCTTGTCTAGCTTGGTATTACAACACCGTAACCATAGTCTGGGAGGCAGATACTGCATCAGTCGATACTGTAGCAGTAAGTCAGTTTGTGCGCTCTAATCCCATAAGGCTAGAAATCCCCGCCCTCAACCTAGACACTTCATTTGTGTTGCCGCTCGGGCTGATGCCTGATCAAACCGTCTCGGTACCTGATAGTTATGATCAAGTTGGTTGGTACGAGGGTGGTGCGACACCGGGTGAAATTGGCCCAGCTGTGATTTTAGGTCACGTTGACTCAGCTGATGGCCCAGCCGTATTTTATCCGCTCGGGCAACTAAAAGTGGGGGAAGAAATAAAAATCACGCGCGCGGACGGTACAACTGCGGTCTTTGTTGTCAAAAAACTCAAACGCTACCCCCAATCAAATTTCCCCACCCTCGATGTCTATGGCCCCACTGATACCCCGACACTCCGTCTTGTTACCTGTTCTGGTTTGTTTAATAAAGCAAAACAGCAATATAGCCATAATTTAGTAGTGTTCGCTGAGCTCAAGGAGTAAGTAACGCTGTTTATATTACAGCATATAAACACAAAATGTCAAGATTGCATAGTGAGGAATTAAGCGTATTCTACTCACATATATGGAGGTAACTTTCATGCATTGTTTTTGCATTTTGGCCCCAAAAGCCCGCGCGTAATTTTCGTGCGGTTTTTTTGTATCTTCATAATTAGTAATAAAGTAAGTAATCAAGCGGCTAAATGACAACGATGTAGAGAAAGTAGAAGTTTTAGCATTATTATTAGCAGTTAATAACAATTAATAACAATTAATAACAAATTTATGACATTATTTACCATGCAGAACCAGATTGCCGTTAAAGCACTAGCTCTTTTAACAATGTTGATGATGGTCTTCAGTCTGCTACCGTCTTCTGTGTTTGCGCAGTCAGAAGGAGAGACTCCTGTTGAACAACAAGTTCCTGATTCAGTACCAACTAATGATGAAATAGTTGGCGGCGATGAAGAAGGTATCAGTGGAGATGAAAATGTTGAATCATTTAGTCGACAGCCGAAACCCCCAAAGGAAGAGGAAGATGACAATGACGAGTCTAAAGTGACAATTTGTCACGCAACAGAAAGTGAAACAAATCCTTATACTCAAAATGAGGTATCTAAATGGTCAATTTTGAAACCAATAAATGGACACAATGGACATGATGACGATATCATTCCACCTTTTGAACGTATACTTTTTCCTAACTATACAGGTAAGAACTGGGATGATGAAGGACAAGCTATTTGGAATAATGATTGTGCAATTCCTGAACCTGAAATCCCCGCTGTACCTGTATGTGATCTTGGTAGTGAAACTGTAGCTGATACAACTTTTGATACATTCAGCCTTGGTAATGTAAATGGACAAAATGGTTGGAGTTCAACTGGTTCATTTGACCAAGAAGTGGTTACTAACACGTATGGATATACAACATTTGGTTGTAAATCACTCCGTATTTCAAATGCTGTGACTAGCAGTAGTTTTGGCGACCAAACCTTTGCAGCTTCACTTACAAATTCTGTTGGTGAAACTATTGCTACGAACGGAGTATTTCCAGTAGGTACTCGCTTCAATCGTTACGAAGCCCAGTTTGATATTGCGTCAACTAAGCAGACACAACAATCAGGTCTTCGGATGACAGTTTCTCCTGACCGTGGCGATGGTTCACGAATGAGTTTCTTGGCTTTTCAAGATACTGCTTCAGGAATTGATATTGTATTTAACGAAGTACTAGGAACTGGTCCGGTTTCTTTCGTGCCAACTACTATCGCTACTATTAATCGAAATCCACACACTATTAAATTAGTGGTAAATACTAACGAAGGAGCAAGTAACGACGTTGTTGAAGTGTACGTGGATGGTGTTCTTAAACATACCGGAACATCATGGGAAAACTACTACCGTTTCGATGCTGAAGCATCAGCAGAACAGACACCGCGTCTTATAAAGACCCTTTTGTTCCGATCTTCAAATACAGCTGCACCAGCAACTGACGGAGAAGGATTTCTCTTTGACAATATGTCACTCAAAGCATTAAACCAGCCAAAAGCCAAAGAAGTAACAGTCGTAGCAACAAAAATTGTTTGTACTGATGAGGCTGAGCTACCCAATTTTGGCGCTAGTGGACCAGCAATGACAGCGACCACAGCTAGTGACTGGGTGACAGCACATAAGAGTTGTTCATTTGCCAAAGACTGGCAGTTCCAATACGCTGACCAAACTGGTATTGATACCGCTGGTAACTTTACTGGTACAGCTGCTGGTTACACAACTTTTACCAATTCTACTGACGTAAATGGCGTCACAACTCAAGTTATTCCACTTGGAAAAGGGGTGTCAGAGCTCCATCTTCGAGAAGTATTACAGGCAGGCTACATTCCATTTAGTAAAGATGGCGCTAATAATGTCAGTGCCGAATTCTACTGTGCTGATGACGTACTAAACTATGATAACTGGGACTTTATCCGTAATCCAGAATCAGGCGAAACATATTACTGTGTTGCTTGGAACGTAAAGAAGCCACAAGAAACAGTCAAGGTACATATTTACAAATACCTACAAGTTGGTACTACTTCAGCTCAAGTACCGAATGACTCGACTGCTCCAAGTTTCCCAATGATTTCTTCATGGTCAGCCACTAATATTGGTACTGGCTCAGGATCATATGTGTTAGGAAACAATGAAGGCGGAACTGTACTAGAATATGCGGCTGATACTTCAGCCATGTCAGTTCCAGCAGACTACACAACGAGCGAAGTAACTGGTGGCGATAGTGTCGTGTTGCCAGCTGATGTAAAGTGTATCCTCGGTAAGTACCGATTAGTCGGCTACAAACAAGGTGACTCAATCGGCGCTGCCGAAAGTGCAACACTTACAGCAACTGCACCCGTGTACACCGACATTACAACAGACAAATACGTGATTGTAGTAAATGAAAAGTGTGGAGATAATCCAAAACCAGTGTGTGAAATTGGACAAAACTTAATGTTAAACGGTAGTTTTGAAAACACTCCGGCAGTGACCGCTAACGGTGGACAATGGCAGATCTTTGCTGGAGGTATCCTCAACTGGCTTGCTACTCTATCAAGTGGTCTAGAAGTCTGGAATACCTTTAATGGTACAGGCAACGACGTTGCTTCAGATGGTCTACAAAATGTAGAGCTAGATGGTGATGATGCTACGAATATTGCACAAGATGTAGCGACAATTCCTGGTGCGACGTATGAACTTAAGTTCGACTACTCAGCTCGCGCAGCCACTGCCCTCGCTGATAGTAAAATGGACGCAATGATTAACGGTGTGTCTGCCTTGACGGTCAATACTGACGGTAGTGCTGCTACTCAGAATATGTGGGAACCAAAAACGGTAAGCTTTGTTGCTACGGGAACCTCAACTAAAATTAGTTTTGAGGACAAAGGTGCTGCTAATCTAGATGGTGGCTTTGGTCCACTGCTTGATAACGTATCACTATGTCTTACTAAAGAACCAGTACCAGAGCCAGTGTGTACACTTACTATCAAGTCAGACGTGATGGACTATGTAGTAGAAAAGAACGCAATGGCACAAGCCCTATCAACTATTAACGGAGCCTGGGTGACTGCGTTTGGTACATCTACAGCAGCGTGGATCTGGGGTGATAACCCAGTTGTGAATCCAACAGTAGCTGAAACTCAGACATTCAAAAAAGGTTTTAACTGGACGGGGGGAGCTGTTACTAGTGCGACTCTAAAACTATCGTCTGATAATACTCACAAAGTTACTCTGGGAGCCTTTGGAGTAACTGACAGTGGTGAATTCAACTATGGACCGGCTGATATTAGTACCTACAACGTAGCTACTGGAATCACAGCGGGTGCTAACATGCTCGAAATCGCGGTGGGCAACATTCCAATGCCAGGTAGTACGGCTGCTGAGAACCCAGCTGGACTGATGTATGAACTGACAATTACTGGAACGGGTAAGTCTTGTGGAACGGTTGTACCAGAAGTGCCAAAGACAACTGGTACGGTAACAATGTGTAAGGTGGACGAAGATAAAAATCCACTTTCAGGTTGGACACTAACACTGCTCGGAAATGAAGTTGAGAAAGTGATTGTGCCAGCAACTAATGCTGGCGGTGCTAATACGGTGGCCACTCTTAGTGGTGGAAAATCATACGTCGCTAAAGCGTCAGGTACTTGGAAAAATGATCGTAGTCCTTACCCAATCAATATGGTTGATGCCGAGTATTCGACAGAAAATACCTGGACTTCCCATATGGATGGATTTGGCTCAGATACTGAAATCCTAGAACTATCAATCAACAATGTGCTTAATGGACTACCAAGTTGGGGTGCGTACAACTCTGACCATAGCTATGCACAAATGTTTACTCAAGCTACTGGTACAGCCAACTTCCGAATCGCTGATAGTTACTACGGGGATAACTCAGGTTCACTCAAAGTAGCAGTCTACGAAGGATATGCGGGAATTACAGGTAAAAATGGTTGTGTAACGTTCACTGATGTGCCATTTGGCACGTACGGGGCTGGTGAAATTGTGCAGAACGGTTGGTCGTACGTCTCTGGCGCAGGTTCAACAGTTGTCAATCACCTTAATACCCCAAAGACAATTACGATTGTAAATGAGGAAGATGAAGATGAAGATGGTGATAATGATGACACATATATCCTAGATGGATACAAATTTGAATGTTTCCTTGATGGTGAAGTATACTGTGATGATGATGGTCTAGCAGGTTGGAAAATTAAAGCTGTCAATGGGTCAACAACACTCTCTACTACAACTAATGCCAGTGGGTATTACTCATTTGAAGTTGGAGAAGGTGATTGGACTGTGAGTGAAGTTATGAAGCCGGACTGGGAACAAGTAGATATTGATGTTTATGGTGGAGAAGTAGATGGTGAAACTTGTGTATTTGAAGTTGATGAAGATACTATTTGGGAACAAGCAGTAAAATTCGTTAAGAAATCAAAATACAGTAATTACCAATGTAACTTTGGTAATTACGAAGACGAAGATGGTGATAATGAACCACGTACTTACACCGTTACTGGTTTCAAATGGAACGATGTAGATGGTGACGGAGAAAAGGATGCTGAAGAAGGTAAGCTCGCTAATTGGTTAATTACAGCTACGCAGGGCACAACTAGTGTTGCTACTACAACTAATGCCAGTGGTAACTACACACTTATCCTGCCTTATGACGAAGGTACCTGGGTAGTGTCAGAAACATTGCAGGGTGGATGGGCTCAAACTGGTCGCTACCAAAATGGTACAAAAGTAACGCTTGGTGGTGAGGTTTCCAACAACTGTTCGTTTAACTTGGGAATCATTGCACCGACAGCCACTTGTGATTTTGGTAATAAACAAAATACAGTTGTGATTGCTGATCCAGAAACACCAACTCCAACTAACCGTGGTGGAAATGGCGGATCAAGTACTCGTGTTAAAAAAGATGCACCGGTCGGATTGGTTCTTGGTGCAGCTACTGGTACCCCAGCCTGTGGGATGTACCTCCAAGACTACATGCGAATGGGTAATGCTGCGAGTTCAACGCAAGTTACCAAACTGCAAGTATTCCTCAACGCAGTAGGTATCACAGCCCCGCTCACGGGAGTGTTTGATGCCGCTACGGACGCTGCAGTCCGGGCTTTCCAGATGCAATACAAGCCAGAAGTTCTTACTCCGTGGTACCTAGCCAAGCTAGTCCCCCACGAGAATTCAACTGGTTGGGTATACCAACTCACACGATGGAAAATCAATAACATTGTGTGTCCAGGTAGTGAAGCGTATCCAGTTTTGAATTAAGGTATTGAACAGAGAACGGAACGTGACGTGGATTGCTTCATTGTGATTCGCAAAGACACAAAGAAGTGAAGATGGAATAAAGAAAAAGCAAAAAGCTCCCGTCAGGGAGCTTTTTGGTTGGTAGGGAAAATCATTCATAAATACGAGACCTTAGCTGGATTGCGTCAGTTGCGACTTCGCAAAGACGCGGGTCGGATTGATTGGGGATGAATTAATTTTATTTTAGACCATCGTTATGGTAATTGTACAAGTAAAATAGTGTAAATATTTGCTCGTAGTACGGCAATAGAGTGTAGGGAACGTGTCAGTCTCATTCGCACTGACGTCCTTACAATTTATTGGTTTAAGTTATTACAAAATATGACAATGACACAAAAAGTTAGAAGGAATGTGGTAGTAGGGGCGAGTTTATTAGCAGCACTCTTTATCGGTGTATTATCAACCTACGCGGCTGCTCCAGACTGGGATGTGGATGGTACGTATACGGTAGCGTTTGAGTATCAAGGCGCCGATTATGTACATGATGTCACCTTAGCTCAAAGTAATACCGGAACTGTTACGGGTAATGGTGGTAGTCCGGTTGGCGCCAACGTATATACCTGGATGATCACCGCCGGATCTGTCTCAGGGGATGTGATTGACTTTACCGCCAATTACACCGCTACCGCTGATGCAGTCATACCTCTGACGACGATGCACGTCATTGGTACGGTTGCCTCAACTGGAGTAATGTCAGGAACCTGGTCAGATAATTACCAAGGAGGTATCCGTACCGGTACTTGGAAAACTACCAGTGGACTAGCAGACGAACTGGAGGGGACTCTAGTCGCTGAAGACTTCGGTGTCGTTAATTACGATACTGGATTGGGAATTATTAAGGGATATACCGCTGGTTTTGGATTGACGAGCTCTACCTTTGCGGGAGCGCAATCAGTGGTAGTCAAGTTGTATTCGGGCGCGACTCTCTTGCAAACTAACACCGCAATTTTACCAAAGTTCAATGCCGATATTACGGGTACTCAGTTTTCATCACCGTTTGATGTTTCTGGCACCTTTAATTACGCAACAGATGGTTACTGGACTAATGTCCGGGCGGCACAGTACGGACAAAGTGTCCCCGCAACGCGCGTGGTCGCTACGGTCACACTAGCTAGCGGACAAGTAGTAACAGCTGAGAATAACCTCCTGACGGGTGATCCAACTACTATTTATCCAATAGTGGTCGTGCCACCAGTTGTTACTGCTCCAACTACAAAAATGCAGTGTAAGGAGAATGGTTGGAAGACATTTACCAATCCAACATTCAAAAACCAAGGTCAGTGTGTGAGTCATGTTGTTCACCTGACTAAAGGTAACAGTAAAAAATAAAATTAAAATAAGAAAATGCAAAAGCTCCCGCAAGGGAGCTTTTGCAATATGTATAAACTGCATAATGTAAAGTGGGAGGATATAAACATAGCCTGATTGTTACATACTGAACCGTCCGGAATTTCCGGACGGTTCAGTATGTAAAATCTGTTTACAGGTTGAAAATATTGCACACGGAATATGGAAAAGTACACGCAAGAAAGGACGTTGTTTGCTGTGTCATTACGCTGCTCCACTCCTTACATAGAGGAAACCATCAGCACGCTCTCTCAGAGCGCTTTTTATTGGTTGAAGGTTTTTACTTGCTCGATTAAGAAAGATTTTATAACTTCAATGTCAACGGGATTGATTTTGTAAAGGATTTCTTCTGGTGTTATATCGTCAAAATAAACTAATGATTTTAGGGCAAGGCTGGGATCGAGGGTGGGTAGTTTTACTCGTAAGCTATCAATGAGTGTCTGCAAGGATACTTCGTTTAAAATAAAGTACAGATCAACGTAATCTTTATAGGCGGTACGGCTGGTGATAGCACTTAATTTCATACATCCAATATCAACAATGCTGGCAAGGTCGAAAAAATCAGTAGAAATTACTGGTTCAATAAGCTGGTATTTATATGTCATGAAACTTAGTCTGATGACATCATCGACTACTATCTCGAGAGTGTTTAGTTCATCTTGGAGGCGTAAAATGTTGTGTCCAAAAAATTGTTGTTCAATTTTGCTGAAAAGTGAAGTTGTATCAAAAGAATCCAGGCAGAAGAAATCAAAATCGATACTATCGCGGTGTCCAATTTGTAGAGCTAGCGCTGTACCACCCGCCAAATAAAAACCCAATTCACGGAATGGTAAGAGTTTGGGTAAAACATTAATTCGTTGATCGTCCAAAATTCCGTAGTGAATATTCATACTGTTAGGAAAATCTGCCCATTCGCTTAGGTTTAATGCCGAGCATGAGTGACCAATAATTTAGGGATTTTTTAGTCCACTCTCCAGTACTGGATCCTTCAAAAACTTCAGCTATATCTGACTGGCTATAATTGGTTTTTAGCCACGTAATTGCATCTAAAGAACCGTGATTGAGTGTTTGTTTAATAATGCGATTTTTATCACGTACTAAATCTAGTTTCTCTGTGTCGTAGGACCAAAGCGATGCTTTAACTGCAGTTGGGAGTGAAGAAATCATTTCTATATTATACCACAAATTTGATAAACGTGCTGGCAATTTCCACCGAGATAGCTGGAGCTTCTGATAAAATTTGCTTTTGCCCCGATATAGTTTGCTATAATAACCGTAACTATGGACACGATTCACGATTTTTTACACTCGCTTATTAATCATCTTGTTCCGCATGAGGGGAATGACTATCGGCCGCACCTCCTGCAGCGCGGGGCGATGATTATGATGCTGATTCTAATCCTGCTGTCGTTCCTCGCGGCAAACTTTCAAGCACTCTTGTGGCAGTCATCTGATTGGCTCGTGGGAGCAGTTTTGCCGGCAGTCGTGGTTGATTTAACAAATACACAGCGGCTAGAGATGGCATTGTCTGTCCTTGTTCGAAATCCGGTACTTGATGCTGCAGCCACCCTAAAAGCCCAAGACATGGCGAAAAATAGCTATTTCTCTCACGATAGTCCGACTGGCGTCACGCCCTGGCACTGGTTCAAAGAAGCGGGGTACCCATTTGTGAACGCGGGTGAAAACTTGGCAGTGTATTTTAGTGATTCGGGTGAGGTAGTAGACGCGTGGATGAAATCTCCAACCCACCGGGCAAATATTGTCGGTAGTCAGTACCGTGAGATTGGTGTCGGTACAGCAAAAGGTACCTATGACGGATTTGATACCGTGTTCGTGGTGCAATTATTCGGTACGCCGGCCATACCTACTGTCCCAGCCCCTGCCGTGGTGGCACAAGCCGTGCCGGTGACACTTGCGCCACTGCAAATTGCGACCATAGAGACAAATGCAGCCGCAGTTGAGGGTGAGTCACGTAGTAATCAACCGCTCGTGGCGGGTGAAATGAGTAATGAACCTGAGACTGGTGTGACGAAGGAAACAAACGAATTAGCTGAAGCATTGGTGCCAAAAACCGCCACGCCAGTTCGTGATGTAAAAGAACTAGGAGCGGTTGTGCCCGAGACAACAAGTGAGACTGTTACCGACAACACACTTCCACCGGAGGCGTTTAGGGAAGATGCTAAAGTTATGATGGGTGCAGCCGAGGCT
>JAYVHQ010000021.1:0-3539 GCA_043771035.1 Candidatus Kaiserbacteria bacterium
TAGGGAGGTTCACGAAGATATTAGAGGTCTCATAATTGATGAATATTGTGATGAAGTTTTTGGTATCGAAGATATTCATGCGCGCGAAGATGTTATTTCCTTAATGCTCGTTAATCCAGAATACTATTCTGGTCCAGTACTCGAAAAGTTACTTGCTAGCCACCGTGATTATGTAGAAAAGCGCACGAGCGAGTTTGAGAAAAGTAATACCATCCCCAATTAAACCGACTCACTCTACAAATTCAGCGTCCTTGCGAGTGAGAAAATCTGGGTGAAAAATGCTGGGAGCATTTTGCAGGACTTCTTGAGATTTTCTTTGAAAATCCAAGAAGCGGACAGCTTCAGTATGAAGATTTTCGCAAGTAGTTGCCAGCTCTTTTTAAAAAAGAGCTGGCAAAGTCTTGCAAAGATCGGCTGATCCTTACGGATAAGGTTAATTTGAGTTGGTATTAGAAATGGCATAAACATACCTCGTATGCTCATCATTTGAACATAGAAGCCAAATCCGGCCACTGGTCTTGGGGGGCTCTTCTTGTTATGCTTAGAAGTAGTTAGTTTAAATAGCGAGGGAATTAATGGGCTCTGTGGAAACTAAAGAATTTGGCTGTTTGGTAGCACTGTTCTTTCTTGTTATTGCCCTGGTTGATTATGGTTATCCGTGGTGGCTGGTGGTACTTTACAGTTTTTACTCTGGACTGGGACTACTTTTCTATTTAATCATTTGGGAAGCAATCTCAAATGATAACAATCAAAAATAAAAATCGAGCAGCCTAAGATGACTGCTCGATCCAAGCTCAAGGGAGCTTTTTTTATGCCTTCTCCATTCGTTCCGAATAATCTCCTGATTCTGTGTTGATAGAAATTACATCACCCTCATTGATAAACATTGGCACCATAACGGTAGCCCCTGTTTCTACCGTCACTTGCTTTAAGGCACTGCTAGAAGTATTTCCCTTAACCGCCGGCATCGCTTCTGTTACTTTCAGTTCTACTTTGATAGGGAATTTAATGCCGATAATTTCTTCATCAAATACGAGAGCCTGCACATCACTGCGCTCTTTAAGGAATTTACCAGGATCACCGATGAAATCTTCGGTCAGAGCGAAGCGTTCAGCTGGCTTCCCAGCATTATGGAACCAGTATTCACTACCTTTGCGGTAAATGAACGTCACGTTTATATTTTCGGTGTCTGCTTCATCAGCGGTTTCATTTACGTGAAAGGTCTGTTCGTACTGACGTCCAGACTTCAGTCCTTTGAGCTTGGTAATGTTTACAGGTTTACGCTGTTGTTTACGAAAGACGTGCGTTGCAAGTACCAAACACGGCTCATCATTAAAGAGAATGACTTTTTTCAGCGTGATTTCGTTGTATGAGAGTACAGCCACAGTTTTATTATTATATTTGTAATGTTGTATGCAGTCAGCCCCTAGTTCGTCTTTGCGAGGAAGTTGGAGCGATAGCGGAAACTGACGCGGCAATCCACGCGTTTCTGCTCTGAATAATTGCCCTCATTTATACCAAAATTACCCATTAAAAGCAACGCATGTACAGCAACAAAAGTACTTTTTTGGTGGTACTATACATATATATGCAATTGTTTGGCAATCAGGATAATATGAGCGAACACGCTGATGAAGATATTTTAGCTATGAGTGGTGCTCAGCCGTGGCTTTTCTCCCTCCTCCTCGATCGCTACCAAGACGCCTTTATGCGCAAAGCCATGAGTATTATCCGCAACCCGCAAGACGCCGAAGAAATAGTCCAAGATACCTTTACTAAAATCTACCTCCACGCCCATTCATTTAATCCAACCCCCGGGGCTAAATTCTCTTCTTGGGCGTACCGGATTTTAATGAACACTGCCTTTACTGCCTATCAAAAACGTATCAAGCAAGGCGCTCGTTTCCAAAATATAGATCCTGAGTTCGAGCAATTTGTGGCGGATAAAACTGGTGGAGTAGCAGTTACTGAAGTCCAAGATGGGGTCGAGCGTATTTTAGCCCGCTTGCCGGGCCATTTTGCCGCTGTCTTACGTCTCCACTATATCGAGCGCTGGTCCCACCAAGATATTGCCAGTGATAGCGGGGAAGCCGTCGGTACCATCAAAGCCCGTATTCACCGTGCCAAAGCGGCCTTCCGCAAAGAAAGTACCGAGCTCGAGCGCCAGCAATTGCTGTAACGTAAACCACTTCCGCCCTCCAGACGTCTTTTCGAGTGCAGCGTGGCAATCCAGGGGTTTATGTAAAGTGACTCAAGATTGCTCCATTTGTGAACTCGTAATGACAACAGTGATGTATTTGGATAGTGAGAGGGGTTGCCCTGTAACTTATTTGATTTGACCGACGTTATACCTATTGTATGAACCAAAACAACCTTAAAAACACCAAAAAACTGCACCGTGCCATTATGCGTCGCGTGTACTACACGTACGCATTATCGACTGCGCTACGACAAAGTACGGTCTGGGGGATAGCTTTTGGCGCTAGTGTCATTGGTTTTTGGAAACTCGTTTCAGTCACCAGTATTATTCAAAATTTCCTCAATGTACCAGTGGGGCAGGCGCCAACCTACGTTTTGCAATCTATGATGCAAGCAGAATCTCTCGCTCTCATTGCGTTTGGGGTCATTGTCTTTACTGTGTTATCCGTCGGTTTCAAGATAACCCTGCCGGTATTCACTCGAAAACAACAACTGAGCTCGATTTAACATTAATAGGGTATAGCCGAGTCGGTAGTTGCGTCAGTAACTACCGATTTTGATTGTTTCTTGAATATATCTGTACTTATGTGTTAAGATGTACACATATGGATACTAAAAAAAGTAACACAACAGAGCGGGCAACAATTACTCTACATACGTCACCTGACATCAAGAGACGACTTGAGCATTTATCACAGATTACAGATCGCAGCCGTTCATATTTAGCCGCTGAAGCCATCGAGCGCTATTTGGCCGAAGAAGAGGAGTTTATAGCTGCTGTGCATGAAGGGTTAGCAGATGCTGAAGCTGGTCGAGTTTTGACTTCAGATCAGGTGAGAGCGTCTTTAGCTAAAAGATTTAGTAGTTAAAAAGTCGATATGCCAATCCAATTTTCAAAAAGAGCAGAAGCGGATTTGGCTTCAATAGGTGATTTCATTGCCAAAGATAGTCTTGCGTATGCAGCAAAGTTTACGGATGAAATTGTGACAATCTTGTCTACTCAATTAGAATCTTCTCCGAAGAGTGGCAGACCAGGTAGAGTAGTAGGTACGCGTGAATTGATTATTCGTCATAATTATATTGTGGCATATCGGGTTAAAAAAGAGAGTGTCGTTATTGTAACCATTCGTCATACTGCACGATTATGGCCAAAAACTATGTAGAAAGTAAATGACACTACAAAAACAGCCGGGCATCCTCAGCTGTTTTTTATGCTTGAAACTTCTGGATTGCTTACTTTCAGCTTACAGAGGCTGTCCACTTCTTGGATTTTCAAAGAAAATCTCAAGAAGTCTTGCAAAATGCTCCCAGCATTTTTCACCCAGACTTTCTCACTCGCA
>JAYVHQ010000022.1:0-2450 GCA_043771035.1 Candidatus Kaiserbacteria bacterium
ATTTTTGATTTGGAGGATTTGTGATGGGTCAGACGTGATGATTTGGTCTTCAGCGTAGGAGGCAATGACTTTAATAGCGACGTGTTTGAGTCCGACGAAAAATAGCCCCTCCCCCACGTCTGATTCAAGGAGGAGAAACTTCTCCTCATCAGTCAGGTTAAAGGTGCGTTGGATATTATCGATGGCCGTTGGTGACTGTTTCATTAAAAACTGCAGCGAAGAGTTCGTAATCATCGGTACACCGTATGGTGAACGTAAGAAGTCGTCCACGTCTTGGGTGATAGTGGCAATTCCAAGGAAATATTTTCGTCCCCGTTTGGCAAGACTAAAGAGGAATGAGGCGGTATCTTCTGATTTCATCATCCACCACGCCTCGTCGATGACGAGGAGGCGCTTAACTAGTCGCCTCCGAATCGCTGACCAGATGTAGTTAGTGACAATAAACATGGCGATAGTTTTCAGCTCATCCTCCATATCACGGAGCGAAAATACAACAAATTTTTGTTGGATGTCGACGTTGGTGGGGTGATTCATAAAACCAGACCAAGTTCCACTCGTGTATTTTTGCAAACGACTAATTAGTGAGGCGCTACCATTCATACCAGCGAGCACCATTTCAAAATCAGACAGTAGTGGTGGCTCGAGTTCAGTAAAGTTACTTTGCTCGGTGATGTCTTTGAGGGCATAGGTCTCACGGATAGCGAGATCGATAATAGTCTCTTCCTCAGGGGCCAGTCCACCCAACATCAGTCGAAATAATCCAATTAAATGGACGATTTGTGAACGTAGTACGTCAGCTGGCTCCTCATCGTCGCCTGGCGGTGGGAGGTCAAACGGGTTGATGTGATGCTTTGACGAGAGTGAAATATTAAAGAATCGTCCACCGGTCGCTTCGGCCAGGTACTCGTATTCGCGCTCCGGGTCAATCACAATTACCTCTGAACCAAACATAAGCGAACGGAGGATTTCTAGTTTGATACTGTACGACTTGCCCGCACCTGAAGTCGCAAAGGTGACGGAGTTATAGTTTGTTAAGCCAAAACGATCAAAGAGCACTAGTGAACTATTGTGACGATTAATTCCATACAAAATTCCAGTATCTGACGTCAGGTCAAATGAGGTAAAGGGGAAGAAGCTCGAGAGCGGTGAAGAGTTAAATTTACTATGAGTCATCAATTCGTCAGTCGCAATCGGAATGATACTTTGAATCCCTGGTTCTTGCCTAAATAAAGCGGGTTTAATATAGACGAGTTTAGAATCGAGAATACCCTTGATATCACCTTCAACCTTGTTTAATTTAGCATCATCTTCACCATAGACAGCAATGTATAGGCCGACATCAAACAGCTTCTCCTCGGCTTGTTGGAGTTTGTCACGGAGATCCTCCAAGTTGCGGTAGGCGGCTTCAAGTTGTGGATCACGCACTTCCCCTCGCTCGGCTCTGATATTAATCTGGCTCTGCACCTCGGCGACTTTTTTTTGGAACTTCTTCAGGGTTTCAGCGGTGCTAATGGGGTGAATAACAATCGTGACGTCGAGTTCTTTCTCCATATTGAGAATTGGCTCGAGCCAGCCGTCGTTTAAAAATCGCGGGTACGAGACTGCGTAAAATACCCGGGCGGAGGTACCACTGATGCTGATACTACCAGGCTTAATGCTTACCGCAGACGGCGCGATGACGTCAGCGAGCGTAAGGAGACTCTCGCTGATGGCGGTTTGCTCGTCGGTGGCCGCTTGCTTTGTTTTTAAGATATCTAAAATTCCCATAGTGTGTTTATTGTATCGTTGGTGCCGAGCCTGTGATATCGCCGGGGTTGTATATATGATAAAAAAGTTCGACAAGTTCATCAGTTTGCAGGGCAATGGTGCGGACGCCCATACGATTGAGCCCCTGCTCCACCACAGCCTGGCGTTGTTCTAGTTGCAGCCTCTGCTCCTCGAGACTGGTGTCGTTTTGTAGGTTCGAACGTCCTTGGGATAATATACCTTTAAAACCTTGCGTTAAATTAATTTTACCCGCTGTATAGGGTACAATCACAAAAAAGTTTTTACTCATAACATCGACATTGACGGTAAAGTCACGAATAAATTCAATATATTCACGGAGCTGAATTTTCATTAGGTCATTATCTTGGCTGTCTTGACGCTCAGCTAACATTGCTAGGTATGGTTCGATATTGAGACGGCGTGATTGCACATAGATTTGTAGTGAAAAATCGAGCGTGTTGAGGAAGTTCTGAAACTGAAATAATATCGCTCGTTGCTCATCTTGTGACTTAAGCGCAAAGTTAACCGAAGAAGCCAGCAAGACCTTGCAAATTTGCCCAGATTTTAAAATAACAATACCATCGCGAATATCGCGAATAGTGACAAAGTCTTGGGTCGCAGCAGTATTAGGGGTGGCCATAAGTTAGGAGTCTTTTTTTTCGATTGCTTTAAGTTCTAGTCGG
>JAYVHQ010000023.1:0-8732 GCA_043771035.1 Candidatus Kaiserbacteria bacterium
GCCCTGGCAGCGTAAGAAGAGGCGGTCGAGAAATAAATCAATTTATCAACTGATGATGTATCAAACGCAAAATTAAAGACGTTGTTTGATCCATCCACATTCCAGTGCCACTCGAGAGCTGCTTCACCGTACATCGCTCGGATCTGCCAGGCGGTATGAATGACCGTAGTCGGCGCAAAGGCTGCGACTTTTTCCTGCCAATCTGTATCAGCCATGTTGGCTTGTATATACGTAACTTTCGGTAACGCTTTGGAGTAGTCCGATTGTGGTTCTTTATCAAGCGTCACAATGGCTTCGACGTCTTCGCGTTTCCCTAATTGTTCACACAGCATCTCCCCCACGTACCCTGCCCCACCAACAATAAAAATAGTTTGTTTCATAAAATTATATTGACACTAGTATAGCAAACAACTCTGGCAATCTGAAAGTTACTGTTATTTGGGTAACTTGATACTGACTCCAAAACGCGATAGCAAGGTTTTTATAGTTTTGAGCGCAATCGCAACATCAAGCGTAAAGGAGCGGTTTTTTACGTAGTAGAGATCATAAGAAAAACGCAGCTGTGATTCCTCAAGTGACTGTGGTTGAATATTTGTCCCCTGGTAGCGCTGATTGGTCTGGGCCCAGCCAGTCACACCAGGCTTTACAAAATAACGAATTTTATAATATGGTATCTGCTCTGCTAAACGCTGTCCGAGCCCTTCAATATCGTTTCGTGGGCCAATGAGTGACATTTCTCCTCGGAGGATATTCCATATTTGGGGGAACTCATCAAGACTGGTTTTTTGTAGCACCTTTCCGACTCTGGTAATGGTATTACCCATTTTTGCATCTTCGTGCTTCCAGGTACTAGAGGCGGCATCATTTCGAGTCATGGTTTGCAACTTGAGTACCCGGAGCGGTTTGGTAAACTGCCCCATTCTATTTTGCCACATAAAGAACCCCGATTGTTTTCCTTCCAGCTTTTCGGCCACATAGACAATCGGTAACACGATCAAAAGAAAAAGACCTAAGGCAATACTCCCCACTATATCTACCACCCGTTTCGCTACATCATAGATTAAACTCTTGGATTGCGATACATGAGCCAAAAACCAATCATACCGCAGGGCTGATAATGGCACGCGATCAAACGTGTCTTCGTACACTTTATAGAAATCAAGGAAAGTACCTTTAAAATTAATGAAGGCATGATCAAATAACTGTGGCAGAATTTTTTCGAGATACGGACTATGAGGATTAGCTACAATAATCTGGATTTTCTCTTTTTCAATCAAGGCGAGAAGTTTCTCTTCAAACTGTGGTGTATTAAGGGCGGTGGTGCTATCAATAAGCCTGGCAAAACTATAATTATACCGAGCATTATTATTTATTTCATCAACCAGTTCAATCGCTTCAATTCCATCAGCCATCAAAATCGCTTTTTGTTGATTTTTCGGTGAAAAATAATTAAATAGATACAGCCGCCACCACGTAATCAAGCCAATCGAAATAAGGAGGTAGATAAACAGATTTGTTTTAGGAGCAATTCCAAATGGGATAATTATAAACAGAAGTGCGGCAATCAAAATATTCATAAATTGAATATTGAGAATACGACTAAAGAGGAGCGACTTTAGAAAAACAGTATGTTTATCGTAAAGTCCGCCGACATAAAAGGAAAAGAGCCATACCCCAGACAAGATAAGAAATGGCCCGAAATGACTTTCAATCAGGACACTACTGGGCAAGTCCACGTAGCGTACGAGTAGTGTAAGCCACAGAGCTACAAAAAACACGACGACGTCGCCTGTGATCAATATGAGTAATTCTCGTGTACGTTCCCCCATAAAAGTACCTCTATCCTACAAGGAAGCACCCAGAGTAGCAAGGGTAGCCTAAAGCGACCCCTTATTCCCAGAACGTCTTTGCGAGCCCTCAGGCGTGGCAATCCACGTCAGTCGTTAAATAACTTTGCGAAACGGGTCTACTTAGTTAGGACGGTATAAAATCAAACAAATACTGGATTGCTTCAGTTGCGACTTCGCAAAGACGTTGTGATAATTTTATGGATGAGGCGTACTGGTCGATGTAACCAAAAACAGAAGAAATGAGTTATACTAAGGCTATAATGACAATTTCAAACCGAAAAAAAGTCCTATTTCTCATAACTAAAAGTAACTGGGTGAGAAAGTGCCTAAGCACTTTCGCAAGACTTTGCCAGCTATTTTCTGAGGTACCAAAGAAAATAGCGACAAAGCTAAAACAGAATCAATATTCTGTTTTAGAAGGTTGCCAGCAATTTTTGAAAAAAATGGCGACAACCTGTACAGCTTCTGTAAGAAGGACAGCGTCTGTTAAGACGACGCCAAGCCGCCCCTCAACTAACACTCAAATGTCATGACAATACAACCTCGCAAGAAAGTTTTATATTTAATTACCAAGTCTAACTGGGGTGAGAAAGTGTATAGACACTTTCTCAAGACCTTACCTAGTATTTTTGTAGAAAATACTGATAAGGTGTACCGAGTCTGTAAGACGCAGCAAAGCCGCCCCATCACTAATTCTCAGATATCATGATAGTGAAAACACGTAAAAAAGTATTGTTTTTGATAACTAAAAGTAACTGGGGCGGCGCCCAGCGCTACGTCTACGACCTCGCGACCAACTTAGACCTGAGTAAATTTGAACCAGTTGTCGCTCTTGGTGGCGATGGCCCACTAGTTACCATGCTCGAAAATGCCCAGATTAGGGTGGTGAAGTTAGTCGAGATGAAAAATAGCACGTCGCTCAAACAAGCCTGGCGTAGCTACCGTGAGCTCGCTCGTCTCGTTCGCACCGAGCGACCGGATATATTTCACCTTAACAGCTCCATCGCTGGCCTGGTGGGCGCTATTGCTGGCCGCGCGGCTCGTGTACCAACGATTATTTTTACCGCCCACGGCTGGGCCTTTAATGAAGATAGGCCCGCCTGGCAAAAGCTCATTATCAAGAGTCTACACTGGCTGACCATCATGCTTTGCGATCGTACGATTGCTGTTTCAAACGCCTTAGTTTCCCAAATGAATTGGCCGGGGGCAAACCGCCGCATGAAAGTCATCAACCCTGGTCGAACCATTGGTGTGATGTATAACCCGGCTGATGCTCGGGCTAAAATTATCGATTTTGCTCCAGAACTCGCAATCTACTCTACCGACTACTGGGTGGTTTGCATTGCTGAACTCCACCCTATCAAACGACACACAGTATTACTTGAAGCTCTGGCTGCAATCATTAAAAACCAACCCCATACCAGACTTATTTTAATTGGCGAGGGTAAAGAGCGGCGTCATATCGAAAAAGAAATAGCCAGGCTTGAACTTACTAAGAATGTTTTCCTACTCGGCAACATTGTTGAGGCGGCTCGTTTTCTCAAAGCTTTTGACCTGTTTGTTCTTGCCTCAAAATCTGAATCCTATGGCTACGTTCTCCACGAAGCCGGCTTAGCGCATATACCAGTGATTGCTACTAACGTCGGCGGCATTCCTGACATTATCTCTAGTCCTGAAGATGGATTATTAGTCCCTCCAGACAACGCCGCTGCCTTAGCGCAAGCGATACAAGTAATCCTCTCTGACAAGGATGCCACCGCTGCCCGCATCCAAAATCTCTACGACAAACTCGACTCCCGGACGGTAAAAAAAATGGCGATTCAAACTGAGAGCTTGTACAAAAATTAGTTTTCTCCGCTAAGTAAAGTTACGGGGATTGGTGGATTATTAAAAACAATTAGGGTCAGGTACGGCTGGATTCGTATTTAAACCCACTCTGACAGCACACTGAGTGCTCAATTCACGAGTTAGGACAATTAAATAACTATTATCACGATTAGGGGTACCCGTGGCGCTACCCGTGGCGCTACCTACTCGATATTTAATTGAACCCGTAGTTGCTGGAGTAATGACAGTTTCATTTACTAATTTCATGTAGGGATCAATCATGGCGTCAAAAAATGAATTGCGGGTTGTGCCATTTGCATTTACCAAAGAACCACCGCTCTGACATGGTGGTAATGTGCTCGCGCTCGAGGAGCAGGGATAATTTCCGCCATTAGCGTTACGATATAACTCGAGGGCTTTCTGTAGCTCCTTTACGACTTGCACACGGGCAGCATCACGAGCTTTAGCACGGGCTGTGGTCAAAGAGGCTAGTACTGTACTCGCTAAAAGTCCAATAATGGTAATAACGACCATGAGTTCAATCAAGGTAAAGCCGGTATTTTTATTAATTTTACAAAACATGCCTGTAGCCCTTATTATACCTAGGATAGTATAGAAAATCCTTTTGTCTGGGGAATACTTAAAAACATAGTAGCATACTACCGTATATACTATAGCTATAAAGTCCTCATATTATATCTATGAATCACAATTTCAAACTCAATGAAGAAGACTCTTCGACACCACTCAAACGAAAGAAAAGTGCCCCTGGCATAGCCGGTCAACTGATAAAATTGGGAGTAGTCAAAACAGAGAGTCAGGCCAACCTGGTGCTCATAGCATTTATTGTTATTGGCTTAAGCGCTATTATATACATCAATCTTAAAACATTTGGCGGTTAACTCTTGCTCACTTTCGCCACCCTCACTGTCCGTCACCACATATTTTTTAGAAACATACGAACATATGCTAGATACCTCAAGTGGGGGAGAACATGCTGTCTCCGTCGATTGTGGCTCGTCTACTGACTCGAGCATAGCGACGCATAGCCAACACCATGGCGATGGCTACATACTCAGTCACTAAATGTGATCCGCCATAACTTAAGAACGGCACGGTCGTTCCCGTCACTGGTAGGAGCCCAATATTCATCCCAATATGCACAAAAAAATGACTGATGAGAAGTATTGCCACGCCCGTAGCGAACAAGGTCTCAAAATTACTTGCGCCGTTGACAGCGTGGGTAAGTAGCCGCCAAACTACCGTAGCAAAACCTATAAACAACAGTAGAACCCCAAGGAGCCCCCACTCCTCAGCAAAAGCGGCGAAAATAAAGTCAGTTTCGTACTCTGGTAAAAATAACAGTTTTGACTGGGTGCCATACCCAATACCCTTCCCCATGAGCTGCCCTGAGCCAACAGCTACGGTTGATTGGTATGCATTATAGCCAGCCCCTTGAATGTCAGCGAGCGGATCAATAAAGGTCATGATACGTTCCTTTTGGTAATCTTGAAAAGCAAACTGCCACATCCCCCCAAAAGTGATCGCTCCGAGCAAAAACACTATGAGCAAATGGCGGAGTTTAATACCCGCAGCCAAGATCATCCCAAACCATATAAAAAATAAAATAATCCCTGAACCAAAGTCCGGCTGGATAAACACCAAACCAAAAATTACGAGGGCATATAAGCCTGAGATGACTATATGTCTAAAGTCGCCAATCAATTCATGCCGTTTGGAGAAATACTTAGCCAGCACAATAATTAAAATCAGTTTAGCCGGATCAGCTGGCTGGAGAGAAAAAAATCCCAAGTCAAAACGACTTTGCGCCCCCAGGGTAATTTCACCAATAAAAAGCACGAGGATTAGAGCCAGGACAATCCCAATATAAAAGAAGAACGTGGTGTTACCTTGTCTAAAAAAGCGGTAATCAGGCAAGAGTGCCAAAAAAAAGGTACCCAGTGCAATGCCAATCCATACCAGCTGTCGATTAAAGTAGGCGTTGTCTCCCTGGTATGAATACATAGTAGCCAGACCTAACGTAGTCAGAAATAACACCGTTGCAAAAAGAACGACGTCAAACGACTGAAAAAATACCCGTATGCCATGCATCCCTACAGCATAACGGATTTATCACAGAAAGACACCTTGCGGTAGCTGAGTTTTATTGTGAGCAAGCTTTGTAATCAAAGGGAAATACACTCACCTCAACGAGTACAGGTTCCAGAACTTTTGCCTAGGAAAGGGCAAAAGTTGGAACAAAATTCGCCATTGTCGTTTGTGATTTTGTATAGATGACGAAATAGTAATAACTTCAACGAGTACAGGTTCCAGCAATTTACCCTAGGAAAGGGGTAAATCGGGAACAAAATTCGCCATTGTCGCTAGCGCTCTGTGGCTCATTTTTTATTGTAGCGGGGCAAATGAATTGGTGACTTTGGGGATTACATCAATACGGGCAGCCCCGTCTTCACAAATAGAATCGGTAATGTTTTTATAAATAGAACCAAGCAAATCGGTAGTGGGAGCAGCGTAGGCAAACGTTGAGCCCGACGCTAAAGTTCTAAGAAAATCCATATTCACTCCTTTACCCAAGCCGATTGTGTAGAGGGTGGCACCGTCAGCTTTGAGCAGCTCGGCTTTAGCTTTGGCGTATTCTTCCGGTTCTTTATCTGGAGCTGTCGCGAGACCATCAGTTAGGAGCACAACCACACTACGGGCATCAGGGTTGTGGCGCGTTGAATTTAACTCTAGTTGCGCCTGCGCTAACCCTTCACCAGTATTGGTGTTTCCTACTTCTTCTTTCGGTTCAATTTTTAATTTCTTAATCGAAGCAGCGACCGTACTTACATCACCAGTCAACTGAGTAACCACCATAGCTTCTGTTGCAAACGTCACCACCGAGACCAGGTCATCCGATCGTAGTTTGCTCGCAAAGGCGCTCGCCGCAGCTAAAACAGCTGTCACGGGCTCTGGCGGATTATCGCCATCATTATTCATACTACCTGAGAGGTCAATGGCAATCACGAAATCTGTCGGCACAGCGCAACTTCGAACCGTTTTCGCAATGGGGTTTGGCCACGTAAAAATTAGATCTTTTTGACTGCGGCCAGCAAATAAATCAATAAAGGTCTGTGACGCCGTCAAAGGAATGCCACTAGCATCAAAAATGGTTGCTACCACCTCGATATCTTTGGCTTCTAACAAATCAGTATTTTCCATTTTTACATTCAGCTTCGGCCGGGCATCTGCTTCTACCAATTTCAAATCAACAGTTCGAAATTGCTCCCGACCATACAGCGAAGGTAGCCAAAGATCGGCTGACGATAACTCCAGCGTGGTTCCGGTCGGAGTACGCCCTGCTGTATCAACCCGACCTTCAAAGACGGGGTAGGTACTGTTTGGTGGCAAGACGGTTTTACCGCTACGCTCGGTTATCAAACCAGCCTCATCATACAATCTAAAAATATACTTAATTTCCGGAGTCCCTGCCACCACATTTTTATTCTCGATATAGGCTACAGCGTTATATTGCCCGGGCTGGATTTCGAAACTCTTGGCCCAAATTACCTTGGGTTGCGTAATTGTAAACGCACAAATCCGAGTACAAGCACCACCACAATCTATACCTATCTCTTCCCCATTTTGATCTAAATCAAAACATGTAGCTGGTGTATAAAAATTCAAAAAATAGACGCCAGTAGTAACCATTCCCAAAAAAGTCAGGTACCCTGCCCCATATTGCACCCGCCGCCAAAACGCCCACATCCGCGTATTTTTCATCTATATATTGTAACAAAGAAAAATCGCTGGGAGGAATATGAGTGAGCACAACAACGTGCCCACTCATATCCCTCCGTCAGCGATTAGTATTCAGAAGCAATATTCCTCTGCTTCCATACAAATATAATACATCATTTTTAAAAAATATCTCGAGGTGGGGGTGTGCCGCAGTGGCACCCTTAGGCCTGCCGACCCTACTTCCCCTACCTCGAAACATCTCCGAAGCAAACGTTGATTGAAGCGCAGGCCAAGGACCCGACGCACCGTTTGTCGAATTGGAGTGCCTTTAAGAACAGACGTTTTCACCGCCGGAACCTTTCAGTATGTCGAAAAGTACCCATCTACTCTCACCATCTGCAAGCCGGCTTGCGGTAAGCTTTACCCTAATTTCAAAAGGTAGTCCGTTAGGACAGCGATTACTCTCCCATTAACAGAGCGGCCCAACAGGACATCTAATCTCCCGGTCGCTTATAGACCGACAGCCTCTGCCCAAATACAATACACCCGTTTTCATAATCCGCAACTAAATGGGTAATCTGAAATAAAACACAACAAGCCAAAATATTAAAGCAAAACTTAAATATGTTAAACCAGCGATTTTAATAAATTTAAGTGAAGGTGGTTTTCTGAGTAAATTTCTAGCATGGTATTGAATATAGCCGTATTCATAATTAACATTTGTATTTCTTAATTTATATTCCCAGACAGTTAAAACACATTTGCTGATAAACACCCATGATAAAAAAGTTGCCACGAGGAGTAATCCATGAATAAAAAATAAATCTGGTATAAACCAACCAAATAAAATAATAGAAACAACAACTAGATGGATTATCGCTAATAAATTAGCAAAAATAATTTTCACTTAGTAAGTAAACCAATTACAAAAGGGCTTGTACTTGAGGATATCTTTCTTAGTAATGAATGTTGGTGTGAGAAAGTGATTTGCTCATCACTTTCGCAAGACCTTGCCTGCTATTTCTTGAGGTACGAAAGAAATAGTGACAAGGTGTACAGCCGCTGTAAGCGGGACCTGCTCTCCCACGGTAGGCGCAAACCGCAGTTTGCTTAATAAGAAAAAGTCCAGCTATTTGCTGGACTTTTTCTTATGAATTAAAAACTTTGGGAGTATAGAAACAATCTAGGACCTATTAAGTAACTCCGAGATAACTTTAAACCTCCTGTCTCGTCTCAATCCATGATGTTGCGCAACTTTCTTTTTCAATCCAGCGAAGTATCCATCAATGGTATTAGTCGTATTGGGAATATTAA